>NZ_CDSBKO010000086.1:0-15445 GCF_977115655.1 Aquimarina sp. | reverse complement strand
TTTTTGGCATATTACAAAATACAAATTATTACAGTAATATCAAATAAGAAATGGTGTTATTTCAAAAAAAAACAAGTTTACAGCTCTATTAGACCGGATTATGTAAGAAATTCGTTATGAAACTTTGAGATACTATAAATACAATGATTTTCTTAGTTTTAGCATAGTAGTTTACCCTGAGTTTATCGAAAGTAAAAAACCAAGGGTAACGGCTGTATTTGCAATAGATTAGGGGTGTAATAGATTTTTTATTGCATAATCCGGATTTAATATATGGTTTAAAACAACTTCGATAAAAGTATGTAAGATTTTTTTTGAATATATTTTTAAGGTAAGTACCCCCCTTTATAAGGATTAAAAACTACCCGATCACGCTACTAAGCCTAAACATTGGCAAATACATTGCAATAAGAATGACCCCTACAATAATACCTACAAACACGGTTAACAAAGGGTTTAGTACATTGGATATAACTTGAGATTGATATTTTACCTGTTGATTATATTGTTCATTTAATTTTTGAAATATAAATTCTGTCTGATTAGTTTCTTCTGCTACACGAACCATTGCAATCATTTTTTTATCAAAAATCGGGCTTTTAGAAAAAGAAACGCTTAAGGAATCTCCTGCAAGAACCATTTGTTTTGTTTTATTTAATCCTTGCTGTAATGGATAAAAATCAATCATGTTTTTTACCAGGTCTATACTTTCTATCATAGGCACTTTGGCAGAAGTCAATAATGCTATTGCTTGGGTAAATTGTGCCATATATATACGCTGAAAATAATTACCCAATATTGGTAATCTTAACTGGGTATTACCTAATATTTTACGATACCATTGTTTTTTGGACACAAAAATTAGTGCTCCAATACTTATAATAACGCTTAACAACAATAACAATCCATTGTTGCTCAAAAAATCTGAAAAATTAATAATCCCTTTGGTTACCCCGGGAAGCTCAACATTGTTTTGTTTAAAAATATCGACAAACATTGGCACAACATATCGCAGCATAAAAACAATTACAATCATTGCAGTACACATAACAATAACAGGATAGGTAAGTGCAGAAATAATCTCCCTGCGAAGCTCATTTTTACGTCTGAAAAACTCACTAAGCTCCATAGCTATTTTTGCAAGCTCACCTGTTTGTTCCCCAATCCTTATAGCATGATATTCGTAATCTGTAAAGTTTTTATCTTGTTGCAATATTTCAGAAAAAGAAGTTCCTTCTACTAACTTAGAAAGCATAGAAGACATTAATTTTTGATCTTTTTCTTTTTTTTGTGTTTCAGACAACAATTGTAAACCGCTTCTGAGGTCAATTCCGGATTTTAAAAGAACACCCAGTTCTGCATACCATTGTTCTTTTTTTTTAGTTGTAAAAGCTGTTCCAAAAAGAGTGATTTCTTTAGTTAATATCGCCGAGACATCAAAAGAAGTATCTTTTTGATCCTGTTTTTTAATTTTTTCTATTTTTATACCCATTGTTCAGAAATGTATTGTAGGATCGTTATACTTGAACACAAAAACACGATGTAAATCCCTGGTATTATAAAAAGTTAATTTTACAGCATCTATAGAGCCCGAATTTACAGGCTCTCCTTTAAAATAAAACTCTTTTTCTTTTATTAACAAAGAATATGTATAAAGGTCAGAAACTATACTGTCCTTAAAAAAAATGTATTTTCTTTCTTGTAAAGGAGAAAAAACCAACATTGTATCATCAATTGGATTCCATTTTATCGATGTAAACTTATTAAAATCTATAGTCAAAGCTGTTTCTAAAGATTGTATTTGTTCTTGATACTCATAATTTGCATCTATACTTCGCATATTATTTTGTACCACATTCAATACAGAAAATGCCAGACCCGCAACTATTGCCGAGATTACCATAACCACCATAACCTCGGTTAAGGTAAAAGCTTTTACTTTAAAGTTTATAGTTTTCATTTAAAAAACAATTCCTTTTTATATTCTATACCATTTTTACTATAGGATATTGTTGTGTGATTTTCATTATTAATAACCCTGATCTCCCAACCATCAAAATCTTCGATATATGGTGTTTTTATTTTTTTATGGATCAAAAGGTACTCCAATTCTTTTGCTTTATTATCAATACTGCTTTGGTCTCCCTTTAATTGATTGTTAAAAACATTATTAAAGCTCAAGCTAGCAATCATAAATACAACAATAATCAATACCGAAGCAGTTAGTACTTCTACCAAGGTAGCAGCTCGTATTTTTTTTAGTACAACCATTTTGCAATTGTATTTTTGGTATCCAAAAATGGTAATCCACTATAGCCAACTATGGGGTTTTGTATAACTTTACCGTTGTAAATGTGATTTAGATATACAGATCCAAATTGTCTTGCTATAAATTGATGGGTATACAAAGACCCAAAAACAGATCCTTGAAAATCAATATTTCCCTGACAATATACCTCTCCTACAATTTTAATATCCGTACCTATTTCTAAATTTGTTTTAATACGGCTTATCTGGTCTCTGGTTTTATTTAAATACACAATAGTTCCTTCAATTACGGTTCCTTTATCTATCATAATATCTGGATGAGCTTGTTGATACTGATTATTTTGATCTTTTTTTTGAAGTTTTTTTTTGTCTAATAATATTATAGAAGAAGGATAAAACAGGTGGCACCTTTTACCTACAGATATATTTTTTGTTGCAATACATTGAAAAGCACCTTTTGCATCATCGCTTATAATAATTTCGGGAGCTATTAAAAGAACATCTTTTAGTTTAGATTCTGGCCTCACAACAATTTTAGTAAGGGATTGTATTATTATATTTCCTGTTATTTCGTTTTCTTCTAAAAAAACAGGCTCCGGGCTGTATACCACCTGAACAGGATTTACAAAAGAATTTTTAAGTTCCTTTTGAAGGGGAATTACATTAGAAATATCTAAAAAATCTCCTTGTGAAATACTCTCTAAATATTCGATCCATTTTGGTTCTAACCTTGGTAAAGATATTTTACTTTCTATTACTTTACCATAATATAAATTGGTGCCCTGATAGTAATTACCCGAAATATTACCGGCTTTAACTCCTTGTTTTGGAAGGTAACTGTTTCCTTCTAATCTAGTATCCCCCACCACTACAATAGGTGAGTTTGTATCTTCTACATACAGATTTGGTGTTTTTTCAGACCTTTCTGATCCTGTATAAGCTACTTTTACTGCTTTTCTGTTATGTATGCCAACTTCTACATATTGTTTCAGCCATGCTCCTTGATACTTTTTAATTTGTTTTATCGTTTTATAATCTATTGTAGTACTAATTGTATCGGTTGGTTGGTTTGCTATATCCAGAGATACAAATAGTTGTTTATTGGATTCTTCAAACACTTCTATTATTTCTTTAGATTTAATTCTAAAAAATGATTGTACATGGGTAAGTAATAAAAAAGCGCTTAATAATAATGCTACCAGTACCGAGATTAGTATGGCAAACTGCATTGCTTGTGCTTTTATTTTTAACAATAACTTCAATTTATTATTTTATATTCTTTTACTTTCCCCTTATAACGTACTTGGATTGAATTTGAAAACGCTTTTAATAAGGTAACCTCAGAAATCGTTTCTTTTAGTTTTATAAGCTGATCTATATTATTAATTTGAATTAAATAAATAGCATTTGCACTATTTTGCCCCGACACAACTCCTTTATATTGAATAGGTGGCCATATCATTGGTTCTTTTTTGGTTTTTGGTTTTAATGGCAACTTATTTTCTTTTTTTTTCGGTATATATAAAGTGCCCAAAAAAGGATCTCTTTTTATTTCTCCTAAGCTAAATGTATCCCGTTCTTTTGTTTTTAAAGGAGAAACAGATATTTCTTTGGCATCAGAAACAACAGGGTTTTCATCTGAAAAAGCTCCTATTATTTGAAAAATGATTGCTCCCCAGATAAATGCCACTAGTGATAATAAGATATATAATGCCTTTTTACCCTTTAGCATAACTGTTAATTTATTATAAATTTTGACACTGTACTGGATTCGCCTTGGTTACCTGCCTGATCAAAAGCTTTTATAAACCAATAATATGTTGTACTTGCCTCCAAATCGATGTCTGAAGGAGAGGTCACTCTGTTTTTAACCGCTAATTGTGTTAATTGCAAATCTTTATACACGTATATACTATCAAACTCTGCTGTTCCTGCTACAGCTTCTCTAGTCCAGACAAAGGTGACTTTGGTCCCTGCCTGAGATGCATCATTTACCGGGGCTGTGGTAACAGGTTTTTTTGGATTTTTACTATCTACTGTTATGGTTCTTGTAGTATAGAGTGTACTTTGTGTGTTATTTTCTGCCCGTACCTGCCATTTGGTTATTCCTTCTGGAAAAATACCGGACAAAGAAGTATTTGTTGTCGTTTTATCACTAATAATCTCATTGTTGTCCTTAAGCAATTGTACCCTATATAATGTAGCCTCTGTTATAGGTTGCCATTGTAAACTTAAAGTAGTCTGATTTGTAATTGCATTATTTTGGGGGAGCACTAACAACACTTCTCTGGAGGAAAAATCTTCACTTTCTACAACTGTAAAACTTGCTGCTGTATACGGTGTTACAGAACCTGAATTTTGAGCTCTTACCCTCCACTGATAGGTATTCTTTACCAATTTAGCATTAAAACTGGTAGATTTTACTGTGGTATCTATAACTACTTGAGAGGCATTCTCAAAGCTAGGCTGCGCTAGTTGTAATCGATATTCTGTTGCCTGATCCAATGCTTCCCAACTAAATGTTACTGAAGTGTTTTCTACCTTTGCTTCGTTGGAAGGTGCTATAAGAATCGTTTTTTTATCCGATAAATCTTCTTCAAACAGTACTTCTTCACAACTCATAAACAGACCAAAAAGCACAATTATATATAGGTTTATTTTTTTCATGATTAAAGTTTAAAAAATTTCATTTTTTCTTCTGCTTTTATAGCATCACGATATGCATTTTTAGGGCAAGATGATTTTTCGTCTATAATATCCGCCAAGGCAATCTGTCTTCTATCATTTTCGCTCCAACAAAAGAAGGATAGTTTATACGCAAAAATTGTGGTTTCTGAAAAATTGATTGTTTGGTATAATTTACCATCTTTGAACAAAGATAATGCATATTGTTTATAGGAACTATTGCTTAAAAATATGGTTTCAGCATCTGTTATTTGTTTCAGGCGGGTTTCAGAAAGCGCTAATGATATTGAAGTAACAATTACAGCCTTTTTTTGTCCTTTTAAGTATGTGTATGTTTCTGCATTATATTGCTTTTGCAGTTCTGTTATTGCAGTAATTCGATCTAATAAATCGATAGTCACAAATCGGGGTTTGTTTTTTAAAGAGTCTGCATAGTTAATATTTTGCACATTTTCTTTAGATTTTTTTAAATATGCATTAAAGGTGGTTTTATTAAAATCTACCATAGTACTATTTGCCCTTATTTGTTTTTTGTATTCTGGTATTGCAGAGACTTTAAATTCTGCGTTGTACAGTCCTTGTTTTTGCAATCCTATAACTCCTAATGCTACAGGGGTTTTAATAGCAGTATGCATATTATTTTGATCAATTTTAATACTGTGGCAACCTATACAGCAAAACGTTAAAAGTATTGCGAAACGGCATATTATATATTTCATACTATTTTTTCTTTTGTTTTTTAGGGCATTAATTTAAACGTTGTAGTAATACTCTGCATTGCAGATATGTTGCTCCTGTTCTAAAATTCTTCTTTTTTTCAAAATTTATTTGAGCAATGTTTCCAAAGCTATACTGCTGTTCCAAATCATAAATAACTTCAATCAATCCTTTATAATCTCCTTGTAAAATAAAATCGTAGGTAATAACCCCTTCCTTTGTTGTTTCATTATTATATTCATGAGGTTCTTCAAAAGCTATAACTTTAATATCAGATGTATTAGATAATGTGTTTAAGGTTTTTAAAAGATTATGTTGCAATGAACTTCCTTCAACATTATTTTTGGATAAAACAGCATCTAATTGGCGTTCTTTTTTTGTTAATGTTGCCAATTGCATTGGTGCCGACAAATATTTTTCTTTTTCATCTTCCAGCTTGGACACTTCGGTACAGATGGCAAATGTTTTGGTAAAACTAAATTGATATGCAATAAACAATACGCTCAAAAAGCCTGCAATCAGGAGTCTGTTCTTAGTCTTTTGTTCCATCCTTTTTAATGCTTAATGTTAATTCAAAATCTGAAACATTTCTTTTATTTAATCCATATTGTATTATAGTAACATTATCTATAAATTCTAATTCTTCTATTGTTTTTAACCAGACAGTAAAATCTCCTTTATCTGTAGATTCTCCACTTATAGAAATTATCCCTTGTTTAATTTCAATCATTTTATCTTTTCGAACAGGTTTTTGCAGAGGTTGATAGGTAAATGAATTTAAAATTATGGTAGATGGTTGTACTTGCACAATTTGATCTATATAAAAAGAACCTTTTGAAAAACCTGTGGTTAATATGCTTTGTACCAGATTTTCTTTAGTTTCGACCTCTTTCTGTTTTATAAGGATCTGCTCTTTTTGGGTTGTATACACTTGTAACTCTTCCTGTAATGTTTGCCATTTTTTGTAATTAGAGCTAAACACAAAAAAATTAAGCAACAATGTCCCCAACAAAAATCCAATTCCTATCTGCAGTGTATTCTTAAAAAATCGGATTCCCTTGTATTCTTTATGTAATTCTTGGTTTTTGATTTCAAGATTTCCTGAGACTTTACTTGTTGCCACTATCAAATCCATAGCTACTGCTAATGGAAGTGTATATTTTGAAGAAAAATCAAGATCTTCGATACGGTATTGTTTTTCTTGTTTTTCATTTTCGGGTATTATAAAATCTACTTCTCCATTATCAAAAACAACCTTATTTGCATAGCTTATCAAGTCCTCATCTGCCGCATACTCTGCCAGAGCTGCCATTTTTAATGCTCCCAGAGATACCGAAATCACTTTAATTTTCGTTTTTTCTATTTGTTCTATAAGCGTTTGTACATGTATCTTTCTGCATACAGCTATAAAAGATTTTTTGGTAGTTCGCAGGATCTGATAATAAAAATCATTCAGGTTTAAATTCGGAAAAGCTTCTGAAACAATATCCGCATCTGTACCTGTATCAGACACTTCTTTTAACAATACCTGATCATCTGTTATAATCAAGTTAAGTTGCTGTTTCCTAACAAATTGTGATATATTTTGAAGATGCTCTACCACAAAAGTCTGGTCTATATCCAATTCTCCTTTTTTCTGCACCAGTTCCAGACCCAGAAATATAGGTTTACCTTCATGATGCGAATACTCCAGCATTGCTAAAGTTTTCTTTACAGGGCTATATGATGATAAAGATTTCATCATTAATAAAATACGGTAGGTTTAATTATTACATTTAATTTTTTTCTGGAATCCTCTCTTTTTCTTGAGCTAAATAACCACTTTATAATTGGAATACGGGATAATAAGGGGACTCCGGAACCTGAATCGTTTTTTACTTTTTGCTCTATTCCTCCCAAAATAGCTACATCGTTAGCGCGCATCCTCATAATAGAAGAAAATCTGCGACTATTAATATCTGGCGGAGCATTTTTGGCAATACGTTGCCCTGTAAAACTAGATTGAATTACTTGTATGTCTAGTGTAATTTGCCCATCTCCAGACACAAAAGGTTTAAACTCCAAAGCTAATTCTGCGTCTATGGGCAGGTAATTAACCACCTCGGATGTTTGCGGAATTTGCGATCCAAAAAAGTTTTGGTTTGTTACTGCATAATACGTCGTTTGCCCACTAGAGAGGTATGCCTTATGCCCATTTAGGGTACTTAATTTGGGTGTAGATAATATTTTTACATTACCATTGGTCTCCATAGCTTTGATATCCATATAAAAATTTGGAACTACATTGCCCAGATTTAGAGACCCAAAACCATCAAATCCTCCAATAATACGATTGATTGTAGAAGCCCCTAATGTAATTTTTGCATCCGGAAATACTTTTCCCTGAGTTGTAACGGGTTCTTTGCCAATTCCAAATTCTACGCCTGCTTCTACTGTTGCTGATCGATTAACTTCTAGAATCATTACTTCTATCAATATCAAAGGCACTGGTTTATCTATATATTTTATGAAATTTTTAAACTTTTCTACACGAGCTCCCGGCCCACTAACTACAAAACTGTTTAGCTCGGTATCTATTTTTATATCCAAACCATCTGTTATAGAAGAAGGAAAAATATCTGAAATAGATCCTGCTTGCCCCCCGCTGGAAGATGAGCCATTGTTATTAAAAGAGCTACGTTGATTTCTATTAATTCCGTTTTGATTAACCCCGGAAGTACTGGAAGATCCGGAAATGTAATTAACCCCTCCTGTTGTAAAATTAGAATTATTAGAACTATTACTATAAGAGCTGGAAGAATTGGCGTCTCCTAGCAAAGCAATAGAACGGTACATCATTTGTACCAACTCTATTTTCTTTAACGCAAGTTGATCTTCTGTCCCAAAATAATATACATTTCCTTCTCTTTTAAAGGTAAATATCCCGGATGTGGATACTGTATTATTATGGGGGTTTTGTTGCCCGTTATAATTATTCGTGCTGTTTTGGTTTGATATATTATCTTGTGCAGAAATCGTATTGCTTTCAAAAATCTTTACCAATAAATCGTCAAAAGAAATGGTTTCGGTTTTTACAGTTACTTTTCCTGCATTTTCAAGAGGGGAAGCTGTAAAAATATCCAGTTTCAAATCCTCGGCAAGGGTATAAACTACCTCAGATACCGGGGTATCCCTTAAATCTACAGATACTACTCTTGCCAAAGTATCTAATATTTTATAGGAAAAATTAGATCGCCGTGACCGATAATTTACAGAACCATTTGTTGAATTGCCTGTTTGTGAAAAAGCATCAAATTCATAAAAACCATCTTTTGTTTTTTTAAAATCCAGAGAGTTTGCTTCGGCAAGCTTTTTCATTGCAATATCAAAAGGAACATCACTTATAAAGAGGTTTAAACTTTTATTACTTAACTCTGGTGTAAATAGTAAATTTTTGCCAGAAACTTTGGTTATTTTTCTAAACGCCTTTGGTAAAGGATCGTTGTTAAGATCCATAGATAATGCGCCCGATAAAACATCATATTGTACTGCTATATCCTTCTCTACGGGAACAACTACAGGGGCAACATAAGATTTTACAGACAGGATATTGCCTGTAAATGTAATATCCAATTGGTATTCTTTTACCAAAAACATTAACAGATCCTGAACACTTACATCGTTAAATCCATTAACAATAGTAATATTGTTTAGCTCTGAAGCTAAATTAATATTGATTTTATGTACCTGAGATACTGCTCTTAAAAAATTAAGTAAAGAAGTATTGGATATATTTACATTTACTTTTTCTGCTAACCCGGGAATATCTACATTAAGTAATTGCAACTTATTTTCTATAGTAGAAATCCTGGTATTGTTTTGTCCTTGGTTTTGAAAACCTTCCTGCGCCAATACTTGTATCCCAACGGCAAGAACAAAGATCAATATGTGTGTTTTTATTTTCATCTGTTTTGTATTCCTTTTTTTGTTTTATGAATATTACTTGTTTTTATAATATTCAACTATCTGTCAGTAAAGCATAAACTTCTTCTACCGAAGTTTCTCCGGCAATAATCATACGTATTGCATTATGCTGTAAGGTTTTTATTTTTCTTTTTTCTATATAAGCATCTATTTCCAACTCATTATGCTTTATAGCAGTTTCTAATTCTCTGGTAATAGGTAGTATTTCATAAATTGCTTTACGCCCCATATAACCTGTATGATAACATTGGTTGCATCCTGTTGCGGTATAATGCTCTTCCATTTCTTCTGGAATTGTAAATCCCTGAGGAAAATCTTTTGTTTCTGACTTTTTTTTTGTTTTACAGTGTGTACAAAGCTTTCTTACCAAACGTTGGGCAATACTCATTGTAATTGTATTGGCTAGCAAAAAGGCAGGGACTTTCATATCTATCAATCTGGAAATAGTTGCCCAGGCAGAATTGGTATGTATGGTAGACAGTACCAAATGTCCTGTTAGCGCAGCCTTAATTGCCATTCCTGCTGTACGATCATCCCTTATCTCTCCTACCATAATGATATCCGGATCCTGACGCAAAAATGCTCGTAAAGCCGCAGGAAAATCAAATTCGATATCTTCTCTAAGCTGTACTTGGTTAATTCCCTGAAGTGTATATTCTATAGGATCTTCAATAGTAAGAATATTGGTGGTTTCTTTATTTAGTTCCTTTAGGGTAGCATATAGTGTAGTTGTTTTTCCTGACCCCGTAGGACCTGATATCAAAATAATTCCCTGAGGTTTTTTAATTGCTTCCCTATATTCTTTGATTTCTGTTTCTGTAAAACCCAAATCATTTAAAGATACCTCTTGCGTATCTCTATTAAGTAGTCGTAATACTATTTTTTCGCCATAAAGCGTTGGCATGGTGGATACTCTTATATCAAATTCGTGCGTACCATCTTTAAACGTAATTCGTCCATCTTGTGCCAAACGTTTTTGAGAAATATCCAAACCGGATTGTATTTTGATTTGATTAACCAGTTGCGGGTATTCTGTATTGACAATTGTATATTGCTCTTTTAGTTTGCCATCTAGCCTAAAACGTACTCTGGATAGTTTTTCGTAGGGTTCCATGTGTATATCGCTACTTCCAAAATCTTTTGCCGTAGCAATTAGTTTTTGTAGAAATTGATCTTCATATTGTAATTTTTCGCTTGAAGAAGCTGTTGTTTTTCGGTAATTAAATGTTAAATAGGATTGTATATTTTCTGTAGTTTCAGGAATAATATTAACTGTTCTTCCTAAAATAATAGTAAGTTCTTTTTGCAAACTATCCGGATCCGGATGATCTGTTTTTAGCTGCAGGACTTCTTCTATTTTGGATATCGGTATTATCCTATAGTGGAATGCCTGATTAGAAGTAATTTGCTGCTTTAGATCCACCGGTATTTCGTATGTTTTCATACTGCTCATATCCTGTACATAGTTAAAGCATTAGTAGTCCATTGTACTATAAACATAGTTCCTAAAAACAAAGCCATATACCCTGCAAGGGGAACGGTGTTTTGTTCTTGTTTTTTTTGCACTATTATAGATACCAAAAGCGAAAAAAACAAAGAAAATACCAATACTACAATAAATGTTATGGTTGGAAACCCAGCTGCCAATGCTATAAAAAACAATAAATCGCCTGTTCCAAAAACTTCTTTAAAGAAAGAGCGTTTTAATTTTAGAATGGTATAAAGGTATAGCAATCCCATTATCCCGATAAGAACTCCTGTGTTTATACCTATAGCGTATAAAAAATGTATTTGTTCTACATTTTGATAGTGCAAAAACCCTAATAAGGTTATAAGAACAGGAAAAATAATTATATATACCTCTCTGTCTTTAAAATCCTGATAGGATATACTACCCAGAATAACAATAACTATTATTTTAAGAAAAAGCATTAGTCTTTTATAATTTGTTTTGGGTCTCCGTTTTCGTCAATTTCCCATACATCAAATACCCCATCACCATCAAAATCAACTACAGCGGTAGCTCTGGCTTTAAAATTAGAAACACTGGCTTGCAAAACTTCGTAGCTATAATTTGCTGTACCTCCGTTTTTTACTGTTTTGGGTGCTTCATAATTAAGCTCTGTAAAGTCTATAGAATATTTAGAATTAAGATACCTGTATTGTGTTTGCATATTACTAATCGTCTTGAGTTGTATTTTGGCTTCTTGTGCTTTGGTTTGCGCTATTAATGGCAAAAAATTTGGTAATGCTATCAATAACAAAATCCCAATAATTGCTAGTACAAGAAGCATCTCTTGTAAATTAAATGCCTTTACTTTTTTAGATAAGACTTTTTTCATGAGTATATTTTAGTGTTTTTTCTATATATAAAACCCTTACAATTTTCTTGATTCAAAATAACCCTTATTGTTTTAAGTTTTATATAAATATTTTATACTTAAAAATGGCCGTAAAAATAAGATTTTTAAAGGACTTTAAATCTTTACAAACCAAAGGATAGGGGTCTTTATATTTCTGTACTCTATATAATATTAATAATCCCCTATTGTAAGTGTACGATATCTTCTATTTGTTACCTTTTATTTTTTGCTTTTTTTGTCCACAGTATTTTTTTTAGGTTTACAGCACAATGATACCAAATTTTAGTTTCGTTTTTCGGAACTATAATGTTTTTTTGAAAAAAAAATATATTCAGTAGGATATTCACAATCATTTCGCTTTTTCATACTTTTTTAACTTTTACTCTTCGGTAGTTCGTTTCAAATTGCCTGATATATCTTCAAATAATAAGGTGTCTGATGATCTGATAGTTTTTTTTAATCTCTTGGGCTTAATCTGATAATATTTAAGGCTAAAAATTCTTCCTGTTACCTAATTATCATTAGTCAAAGACATAGCACCGGTTGCTTTGGTAACAAAAGAAGGTAACATACCCCCATGGAGGTTATTGAGTAAAGCAATACAAATGTATTATTTTGAAAACCATGTGTTTATGTTTTTGGCATGGCAATTGTTTATTTGAATCAAAACAAAGATTATTAATTTAAAAATACAAGATATGAAAACTACATACACCTTTACATTACAACTAAACATTAAACCTTTTATTAATTTTTTGAAAGAGCTGCCTGCTTCTTCCAGCTATGCTATACACAGGTAAATAATGAGTTGGCAAAAAATGCTCTATTTAGATAAAAGGGCACAAAAACAATAAAAGCGAGATCAAAAATAGACTCGCTTTTTTTATGGGTATCGTTTTCAAAATACCTCTCGATTATTTACAGCCAGATATCTTAAAAACAAACCATCCACATCATAAAAACGTCACTGTCTTTACTATATTTCTTACTCTTACCGCTTACTCAATACGGCACAGAATGCAATTCCGAGATATCATATCCGCGCCATCTGGGTACCTTTATTTGTCCATAATTCTATAGGTTGATTATGATGCTGCCAAAATTGATACTTGTTTATGTTTTCTTTTTCTTTTCCTGCTTTTTCTAACATCCATAACAACCACTCTTTTCTACTTTCCTGCGAGTTTTCTTCAATAGTCTGAATTATCTTTTTAGAAGTATGCTTTTTGAAATCTCTCAATAAACCAGAAGGATCCCCATTAGATGAACGAAATACAAAATGCAAATGACTTGGCATAAAACAATAGGCATATACTTCCATCCCCTTATGCTTTCTGCAATAATCGACACTCTCTGCTAAAATAGACAAATATATTTCTCTTGTAAATATATCTATCCAAGTATACTGTAGCAAAACTTACAAAATACACTCCTTGTTTATTATTAAATTTATATTTCCTACTCATACCCTAAAAATACAAAAGAGGGTATCTAAAAAGTCAGACACCCTCTTTTTTTATTATGAATACTTCAAAAAACCGACTCTAAAAGAAGGTTTTACTGAAAGAAATAAAGTTTTTTTTAGAAAATACTACAAATAATTCAGCTTAATTTTATCAAAAATTACTTTTTAGACAGCCTCTTTGTTTTATATCTTTTACTACAATTATTACTCTTACGCTGCCAATCTTTGACGGCACCAGAAACATTCTGGCGCTAGCAGGGTAAGTATGAGCGTGAAGAAAGAAATGACACCCAGTATCGAAGCTGCCGTAAAACTAGCTAAACTATTAGATACTACCGTTGGTTATCTCCTTGGAGAGAATAAAAACGCAGAACTCCTTAAAGATCCTAAAATGCTTAAGCGGTTACAGGATATTGATAATTTACCTACAGAAGATAAAAGCGGTATTTTATATGCGCTGGACAACCTGCTTAAAGCTGCTAAACTTAAAACACTATAAACCAAAAAAAACAGCCACAACCTATTTTAAAAGATCGTGACTGTTTTACTATTTCTATTATTTTGACCTACCGTCTTTAATCATTCCTCAAAGTCGGGAGACTTTGCGGAGCGGGGAAAATATTGCAAAATATCTTCTTTACTTTCTAAAGGTGGAATATCATTTGTGATAAATACATATTTTGTACTAAATACATTGCTTAGACTTTCTTTAGTTATTTCTTCATATTCAGCTTGAGTAGATAATGATAAGATCAAACTATTATCTTTGTTAATTTTAATAGTAGCTTCTTTAAATTTTAATCCTTGATCCTTATTTTTAAAGTAAAACGTATAATCTCCATTATTTTCTAATACATAATTTAACATATCTCTGAAATTTTCTGATTCATAAATAACAGGCGTCCTATACTTAGGATATTCATAAAAATTTTCTGTAGAAACAAAGTTCACTAAATAAGTAGATAAGAAAATTTCTATATTTTTTTTAATATTTTGATCAATCAAAACGTTTACATCACTTAATGTCATAATTACCTAGTTTTTAAGCCTGCACTAACAAATAAATCATCTTTTGCTCGAGTGAAGAGATAATATGTTTTATTATTATGGACATATTCATGAACATTTACTAAGGTTCTAGCATTATTTTGTCCAGATCCTTTTATTCCAAAAGCTACTACCTTTGTTCCTACTTTTTTACCGTGCTTTGCAATGATAGAGACAGCATCATTAAAATTATCTAAAACAGGTTGAAGGTTTTTCTGTTTAGTCCATTTGATAGGTTTACCAATTAATTCCGCTAATTCATCACCATGCCTTCTTATTGCATGATTTAATGCCCCTAATTGTTGTTCTGTAGCATTTGCTATTTTAAATTTAAACGCTTTATTAAAAGTACTAGTTGTAGCATTCAAAAGACCATTAAACCTAGCTGTTGGGGCAGCGGGGCTTGTCATATGTCCTAGTGCTACAAAACGATTTTCGTGGAAAGTAAGTTCTAAACCTTGTTGTTCCCAAAATATTTGATCACTAAGCCGTTCCCTGGCAGCCGCTAACCAACCTTCACGAGTTGGAATATCTCCACGTCCCACCGCAATTGAAGCACCTTCATCACCAAAACCTGTTACTTTGTAATAAGAACCATATTTACCATCTACTTTAGAAACCTCTCCACCATGCCACAGCTTGAACCATTGTGCACCCAACCAACTAAAACCACCATCAGGATCAATAGCACTAATAGGATTGTTGTGCATCCCAAGGTAAGGTGAATTAAACTGCCCATACGGATCAGTAGTCAACCATCTCCCAATCCTACTATCCCAAAGCCTTAACTCAAAAGCTTCTTTTCCAGTTTCTGGATCAACTTCTTGTCCTTGGTATGCGTATCTGTAATCCCCTTGTAGGTTTCGATTAGGCATTGGCATTCCAAAGGAAAACTAATCAAATGCATTTTTTTAAGCCGCTTGCCTAGTTTCCTAGT
>NZ_CDSBKO010000085.1:0-15809 GCF_977115655.1 Aquimarina sp. | reverse complement strand
CATTTTGGGGGCTGCGAAACCACATATCAATTACATGGTGACCACGATGCCTACTTGAGCAACTGGCCCTATTTTCAGTAAGAATTCATCACAAAGACGAAGAAACGAAAGCTCGATCCAATCGACTGAAAAAGCGTCCTGCTCTCGAATAACGAACAAGCGAAATGTCAACTGGACAAAGGTATTGGTCGATTTTGCTCTAAAAATCTTGTTTTTCTCCAATTTCGCCTTAGTAATTTTGCTCTGAAAACTAAATGTCATTCTGACAGCATTCTTCAATTTTTGATCCAAAAATTTTCACCCAACCCCATCTGGAAAGTGAACTTTGGAACTGGAACTGACTATTGATCTGAACAATTTTTGTAGATCTGGAATTTATTTTTGGAAATAATTTTAAAAATTTATTAAAGAGTCCCTACTGGACCATTATTTTAATTTTCTAATAGCGGAATCGGAATCTGTGACACTTTTTATCACGAACTTGGCGTCAGTTTGAACTTTGAACAATTCTTCGAGAAAATGATAATGTCAAATTTTTTTTTTTTTTGGGGTCTTTTTCAAAATTTTTTATCTCAAGTTCTACTCGAGCGATTTTCATAAAAATTTACACAGTCGTACTGACTTCAATGCTCTATAAGATACATCAAAAATTTTGCTAAAATATACTGGGGGCAAAAAGTTATAAACCAAAAACTGACCCTACCCCACATAATTTCGTGATCTGAACTTGTACGGCAGGAATTTTTATAATTGACTCGAGAGTCCATACTGGACCAACTAGTTTAATTTGGAAGGAACTGATAAAGCAATCTGTGACAGTGACTATTGTGAATTTGAGTTTTGATCTGGGATATTGAAGACTTTGTAAAAAATCAGCTATTTTAATTTCAATTTTTTTTTTATTTACAATAATTCCTCATGTTATTTGACTCTCAACTAATTGGAAAGTTCGTTCTGAACGCAATAATGTATATTTTGATGGAAATGAATCTGGACAATGGTTTTAGTGAATATGGACTTGGGGGATCTGTGATCTAAAAACAATTTTTAATCCAAAAAGTCAATTTTTGTCTGTGGGACTTAGTCAATTTTTCCGGTGTGAAAGTGAATCGGGTGGAAAGTTGAGAAATTGCTTAAATATTGCATCATTCACGTCAAATTTATTATTTTTAAACTTAATAACGAGCCCGTACTGGGACTAAAATAATATTTTTCATTATTTTAGTCAACTTTGTGCCAATTAATCATTTTTCCTTCCAGAACGGAACTTAACATTGAAAACGGACTATATAACCAGAAATTCATACACAGTGATCTCACACTGTGGTCTCAATCATTTTTTTGACTCCAAAACAATCGGAAAAACATTTTTGATCAGAAGGCAGTACTTGCCAAACTTTTGCCGTATTTTCCGTATTTCGACAAACTTTGCAAAATGAGCTTCCAACGATCCCCAAATGGTAATGAACGCTCTAGGCACCAGTCAAACAATTTTCAAGACTCGGTTAACAATAGCCAGAGACGACCCACCCACCCTGATGACCAGTTTGACCCTCTTTCTGAGGAATTTGAGAATGACCCCCGTGATTCAGTAGCAGCTATGAGAGGTAGTGTTGATGGGCAAGGGGGAGTGGTAGCTACCCCTCGCTCAGGAGGTTCACAACAAGTTGCTCAACAGCAAGGTAACAGTCCAATGGATCTGTTTGAGCAATCTCAGTTCAGTGGCTTCTCTCCCGGGGCGGTGAACACCCCGCAAGTCGGTCACTCGGAACATAACCCGTACTGGGATTCCGAAAATGATCGCTTTTTTGATGCTCAGCCCCGTCCGGGTTCATCTGAGCGTCAAACGGACGCCGCCAATGAATTCCACGTAGCCGAAAGTGGTGGGAACGACCGCTTGCCCGCCTCTCTACGTCGAAATTCAAATTTCGACTTAGCTAGTGGCGGCTTCCAGCCCATCCAGCAGCAGCAGCGACCAAGTTCAGCTCATCCGCGACTGCCAAGACGAATTGTGGGTGATCCAGAGGGACCGGTGTACCTCCTTGAAGAAGGTGAATACGTGTCAGACGAGGATCGAGACTCCCAAGTACAACTCGACGCCACGTTTGAGTATCGACAGGGGAGCAGAATCACACCCGGGGCTAGCCGATTCGACCCGCCCTGGTTCAATCGACAACAAAGACCGCCAAGCGCTCAGCTACCACCGGGGATGTATGCGCAACGAGTTGTCGACCTGGTGGAGCTGGCTCGTAACAACCCCATCCAGCCTGGTGAAGAACAGATTCGATTTCCTGGGCCCCCGTCGAATTCGCGACTGCATGAACGGCGTTCTGCCGGTGTTCAGCATCACTACGATATGCCAGCAAGCCAAGATGACAGCGCAGAGCAACTCTTGAGCCCAAATGATCGCCGAAATGAATTGGTCACAATGGCACCTGGCCAAGACTCACGACCCACCGACAACGAGGGGTTTCGTCCAATGGCGCTCTGCCACGGCCCACCAGTTGGCAGCACCATTCGTGAGGGACCACCTAGGAACTTCTGGAACCTGACAGACAACGATGTCCCACGGAATTCACGCAACAACCGTCAACAACGCCCACTGGTGGATGTCCAGCAACGTCCGCCTGAAAACGATCAACAGCGGTTGCCGTACTTGGGACCCCCAGTCATCGAAGACGAACCATCAGATGATGAGCGTGAATCTCAGGCAAGCCGACAGCGCGAATCTCAGGCGAACCGACAAGGTCGTTCTGACCGCCCCGAACCGGCTGCCAATCAACAGAACGTGGTAGCACAGCAAGGAGTTGTCCAACCAAGAACAGAGGCAGCACCGGGTACAGCAGAAGCCAGGGCGTATCAGCAGAGTATTGGGCTCAACAATCTGCCGGGATTCTATGCGCGGATGATCATCGACAATCATCACGACTACTTCGAAGAGGTGGTCGACCAAATGCTGATTGATCGAGATGTGAACGTTGGAAGACGCGGACCACGAGTCCTGAACATGAACATCTCGGCAGATACACAAACGACGACACAAGCAACAAGCGATGGTCAATTGCAAGCTGGTACTCAGCCGTTCAACCTGCAAAGTCTTCTTGACGCACGGGAACAGCGGCAACCACGAAACGCTATCCAGCGAATTCAGCAAGAAGACAGGATACTGGAGTACATCTCACCCATACAAAGGTCGCGACCTCTGTCTCGGGGTGCCGTCTCGGTGCACAGCGACACAACGTCGGTATTCGCGCGAGAACTCGACGAAATTTATGAAGAACGCAGAGCGAGAGCAAGGGCAACGATGCGATCAACGCAAAGTGGTCCCCAGTCATCTACCCCAAATCAGCCGTCGCGCATGAGCCAACGTCATACTGACGATTTCGAAACAACACGACAACAGTCCGTTGGCACCAGGGTCTGCATGGTCCGCAACACAACACCGCATCCCCACAGTAATCCTATCAACAATCCACAGCAAGGACCAGCAACGAATGCGCGACAACAACAAGGAACGGCGACACTGCCGACACAACAAGGAACGAGACATCAGCCGCAGCACCAGGAACAACGACGAGTACACACGCTACACCGTCGTCACAGTGAGCAACCAAGACAAGTGCAACAGCCGGATGGACAGCCGCAACAGATTGCCGGACCGTCCCCACCGGTGTATGATCCGGCACAACAGCAATCACAGGCGAACGCCAACAGATCAACCGAGCGCGTACTGCGACGCAATGTTCCACCAACATCACGAAGTGAGGCCGACCTTCGAAACCAGGCACCTCCAGATGGCGAATATGTTTGGGAGTGCACCAATTTCAATCGGAATCCGAATTGTTGGGATTGCGAATTCAATCATCCTCACCCACCAATTCGTCACCGCTACAATACCCTACGGCAGCCACAACGTCAAACTGACGGGCTAGAAGAGGGGGAACTGGACGAACGGGAAAATGTTCGACGAGAGCGATCACTATCGCCGCGAGCAGCAGACTTGGTGCGACTGGGGTACACAAGAGCACAATGGGAGGAATATCTTGCAAGCACCGGCGGACACGAACGGATCTACGGTGTAGACGAACACCTGTGGGTGCCTGATTATGTTGGTGGTCCACACGTACCACCGCGACGGCAAAGACCACCTCCAGCATCGGTAACGCTGGGACACCCACCGAGTCAACGAGCAGCTACTCTGCCACGACCGAATGTCATGCCTGCCGAAGAACGGACACTGCCAAGACCGACGTTCATGACCGATGAAGAATGGAACGCGTACCGCGAGCACTACAGCCACGGTAGAACAAACCGACGAGTACAAGATCTGATGCCACCGAGCTTCACAAGACTAGAATGGGACGAGGTCCGTGGATATGACCCCGAGTTAGACGAGGAACCGAGGAACGAACCGGAACCAGCGCCACAACCAGCAGCAGCGCAAACGAGTGGAACCAGTATTGGTCGCGAAATCGCTGACGCCCTGACAGCTGCACTTCGACCGCAGCAAACGAACACGATCGATCTACGCGAAGTGCCGAACTATGATGGATCGCGCAACTTCACGTCGTGGATCTTCAAACTGAAGCGAATCTTGGACGCGAGACGGATCACCGACCCCTCGCAAAAATTGAGCATCTTGCGAGGCAAACTGAGGGATGCGGCATCCCACTTCTGGGACATCCAAGAGCAATACCGCCCAGATGACTTAGAGGATTGGGACACCGCAGTGGAGATTCTGAACAAACGGTATGGGCAGCCTACGGATGCTCTGACAGGGATCACGCGGATGAAGAACTGTGCACAAACGGGTACCCTGGAACAGTTCATCGACAAGATCTTTGAAGTATGGGTCGAAGCGATTGTGCCACTCAATTGGTCGGCAAAAGACAAGGAAGACCTGCTGGTAAAACACTTCCTTGAGGGATTGAACCCACGACTGGGATACCGACTCAATAACGGCATTCCCGGCACATTCGAAGAGATGAAAGAACGCGCCAGATTGATCGAACGGACTGAACCCGGACTGGGTAACGTTACGCCAGGTGACCGACAGCAACAAGGTACGCCAAGTGATGGTGCCCGTCGACGAGTATTACCTCCGTCGAATCAATCTACGAGGCCCCCACAACAGCAGGCACAACAACAATCACCTGCCCAGGGACATCAGCCTCGCTATGACCAGCAGCAACGGCAACCTGCGCGGACACTCCCGCGGTACAGTGGCACAAATACCCCGCACTGGGGCCAGGGTACTAATGCGAACCGCATTCCCGTGGGCACGAACCAAGGAACGGCGCCACCGCCGCAACAACAGGGGCAAGGAACACCAGTGAATCGCATTTGTCATAATTGTGGCCGGACGGGACACATTCGACGTGACTGTCCGTTACCACCGCGGCAACCGCATCAGCAACAACCTGGTAACGCAGCACCACCAACGGGTCGAGCGTGCTTCACATGTGGCAGCCCTGACCATATGAACCGTGACTGCCCACAACGGAACCAGAGCACAATCCCACAGTGGCGTGCCCCAAATACAAGTGTCCCATGGAGACCCCCACGGCAGCCATATTGCCACATTCACCGGAACAACGATCATTACACCAACATGTGCCCCAACCTACAGAGCGCAAACAGGGGTGAGACAGCAGTCAAACCCCCAGTCAGCACGGCAGCAGTGGAGGGACCACAGTTGCCACGGCAAGATTATTTGGCGGAAACCGATGACACCGTACTGGTGCAAGATGAGCGACAACAAAGTGAACGACGATTGACGCCAAACCACGGTCGAAACGTCATTACGGCCCCGTGGCATCAACGACCACAAACGCCGGCAACGACAGACAGCCCGACGTCTACCAATGTCGTCACAATGCAACCAGCCAGAAGTCGGGGATCATCGGCGCACTGCCGTATTCCAGAACGTCCACCACTAATCGAGTTGAATCGAGTGGCGCACATACCGAAACGCCACTACCTGTATATCTATCCGGTGATTGGATCAAAGCAAGTTCGCGCACTGATCGACAGCGGAGCACAGACGACGCTGATGCACCATGACGAGTACGAGAAGAAGTTCTCCAACTACAGGCTGACATACGAAGACATGGAATTCAAAGGGTTCAACAACGTCATCACGACGGAAACGACAGGCGTGTTCTACGCACCAATTACCATCAAAAACGTCACTCGCACCCTGCGAATCTATGTCCTTCCAAACCTCCAACACAGCATGCTGCTGGGAGACGACGCTCTTCGTGCATTCGGACTGATCCTGGACTACAAGAAGGAACAGGTCTACATTCAAGGACATCTGGTGGAAAGTTGGTCCGAGGATCTAGATTTTCCACGATACCATCCGCTAGAGAAGAAGGATCGTCCGCCACGACCGGTTGTAAGGAACGAGATTTACAACGTCTCCGTGAAACCTGTAACTGCAATCTGCAGAGTAACGCACAGCTTGAACATCCCACCACGAGCGATCATGCTCGCTCGCTGCAAAGTCATTGGGGATGAAATCGAAGACGGGGAACTGGTGGAAGTCCAACCCATAGCTGACGGACTTGAGGAAATGAACGTCATGTGTCCTCGAGTGGCCGCCACAGTCAGGGATGGAGTGGTATTCCTGCCATACACGAACATGGGCAACACGAGGGCGAGAATCCATGCTGGACGACGAGCGGGGATGGTAGAACCGGTCGAAGTGGTGCAGACTGTGCTATCACAACAAGACGCGCACGAGGCTATCAGCAATCTATACGGCGAAGACAACGATCCTTCAAACCGAACGGGTCCACGAACATCTGTCGTCTCACCGGAACGGATGGCGGCAATTGCCGACTTCAAAGATTGGTTGACAATGAAAGCGAAACAGGAAGGCCGCAACGTCGTACTGACGGATGGTCTTTCTGTCAACGAAGCGCAGCTCACTGACGAAGACAAATGGTATCTAGCCGTCCTGTTGAAAGAATACAGTGACGTCTTCACCGACGCTGAGGAACCCCCATCGGGCACAGCAATGGTCGAGCACGCCATCACTTTGAAGGACCCCAACCAGGAACCAATCAAACAACCCTACCGAAATTTACTCCATCACCGGAAAGTGATTTCGGAGGAAGTTGAAGCCAATCTGAAAAAGAAGATCATCCAGCCGTCCAACAGCCCGTGGGCATCACCGGTGGTGATCGTGCGAAAGAAGGATGGATCTATTCGGTTCTGTGTGGACTATCGGGGCCTGAACGCCGTCACGAAAAAGGATAGCTATCCGCTCCCACGCATCGACGAAACGCTGGCTGCGTTGAAGGGGTCAGTACTCTTCACCACTCTGGATCTGCAGTCGGCATACTCGCAGATCCCAGTGAAGAAAGAGGACATTGAGAAGACAGCGTTCTCCTGTCACGAGGGCCTGTTCGAATACGTCGTCATGCCGTTTGGTTTATCCAACGCGCCTGCAACTTTTCAGAGGCTGATGCAGTACGTGCTCAAAGGCTTGCTGATGGAATATTGCATGTGCTACCTTGATGATGTGGTCATTTTTTCCAACTCAGTGTGGGACCACCTCTACCACCTGGGAGAAGTTCTTCAACGACTGCGTACTGCAGGTCTTAAGCTGAAACCGACGAAATGTGCGTTCGCACAGAAGTCCGTCCAATTCTTGGGACACATCGTTTCTCAGAAAGGCATCGAAGCGGATCCGGAAAAAGTGACCAAAGTCCGAGACTGCGACTACCCGAAATCTGTGAAACAGGTGCGCCAATTTCTCGGGCTGACGGGATACTATAGAGCGTACATTGCGCGGTACGGCGAAATTGCAGCACCCCTCTACGACCTCACACAGGCGTGCCCTCAAAACTTGTCGTTCGCCAAACGCTGGACTCCTGAAGCGGCTCACGCATTTGACACGCTGAAGGAACGACTCACCGAAGCTCCCGTACTGGGATATCCGGACATCAACCGGCCATTCAAACTCTACACCGATGCAAGCAACGTAGGCCTCGGCTATGTCTTGGCTCAGATTGACGAGAGTGGCACAGAAAGGGTAATCCATTTTGGAAGCAAGAAACTGACCGAAACGGAAACGCGCTATGCGGTCACTGAGAAAGAATGCCTGGCTGTTGTCAGAGGATTTATCGTTTTCCGGCAATACCTCATCGGTAGCGTGGTCACCGTCTACACTGATCACCTGCCTTTGGTTCGCATCCTGGATAGATCTCGACGAGCCGACGACATCACACCACGCCTTCTGCGTATGGCCATGATGATCGCCGAATACGAATACACGATCCAGTACAAGCCGGGGAAATACCACCTCAATGCGGACGCGTGTTCTCGACCACCTATCGTTCCGATCGACACTGACGACGAAGTCGAACCGCTGAAAAAGATCGCGATCAAGAAGAAGCAGATCAAAGCAATGATGGTCGCAGTACGCGAATGGCAAGACGAAGGCCCCGAGGGACAAGCCCGTATCCGAGAGCTCCACCTGCTGACCAGGTTGTGTCAACGCGAGATCGCGATCACTCGGAATGCAATGCCGGTCAACGTCGCCACACAGACGCGAGCGCCGAAAGCTATTGCCACGGTGACAGAATCCGTACTGGATCCCACCGACGATTGTCTCAATGCAGTGGCTCGGTTGATGGACGAGAAACAGACGGACGCAACGGTGGATAAGGGTACGAAAAACGGTATTCTGCCGAAAACAACGAAGAAGAGCAAACGGAGAACCGCAGGACAAATGGTCACGATTGCGGCATTTCAGAAAGGAATCCAGAACTTGGACGACAGCCTCGACACAGATGAATCAGGAGACACCTCGGAAGTACCGGTGGATGAAGACAAGTATCAACCAAGAGGTGCTACAATCCAAGTCCGTCGAGGGGATTCTCCCCCACCACGACCCATGAAGAATCCAGCACCACCACGGCCGGGATATGGGTATTTTGTCACGGATTCTGGGACGGAGGAAGAAATCACGCCGTCTACCAGAGCGGAACTACGAGAAATGCGACGCGGCGCACCACCAGAGCAACCGGCGTATCGTTTGGCTCGACCAGGGGTTTGGGAACCGTGTGAAGATTGCGACGCCAGCGATGAAATCGGGGAACCGCACTACGCGGATAGACTAGCCGAAGCAGACGGCGCCTTGAAAGCCGATCTGGCTAAGGATGCACAGGACATGGCAGATGGTCGAGGATTTACGTTTTTCGACATTGAAATGCCCTGGAGCAAAAGTGACCTAATGGATGCCCAGCAAGATGACGATGAATGGAGCGATCTCATCGCCTACCTGGAATCAACAGTCATCCCATACGGATTAGACGCGAGCCAAATCACACGACTGGAAGGCATGGAACCGTACTACACCATGTGGGATGGTATCCTGTTCCGCATGAAACGCAAAAAGAAACCTTCAGTCCAAGAGCGGATCGAACTGCAACTTGTCGTGCCCGCGGTATTCCGATACCCGTTGATGGAATCGATCCACACCACGAAGTATGGTGGACATCAGGGATGGCGCACTGCCCTTGCCAAACTTCAGACCCGGTATTACTGGCCACAAATGGGGAAAGACATGAAGTTGTACGTCGAGCACTGTATACCATGTATGCGCCACAAGGACAACGAGCAACGACGACACCCACTGGAGCCCATCCGGGCCATGGCACCGTTCCAAATGGTCGCGATCGACGTCATGGGACCCTTCAAAAACGAGTCGACACGAGGAAATCGCTACATCATTTCCTTCATGGATTATTTCACGAAGTGGCCCGAAGCATTCCCTACCAGGGACCACAAGACATCGACGATCCTCCGCCTGCTACACGAACACATCGTGCCACGACACGGTGTACCACGCGTTCTGATCTCCGATAACGCACCAGAATTTCTGGCGGACACATGGATCCGAGAAACCGCAGCGTTGGGACTGCATGCGTGCTACACATCCCCGTACCATCACCAAGCCAACGGGCTTGTCGAACGCTGGAACCGCACTCTGCTGGACATGCTACGACCGATGACGGAATTGGAACCCGATCGCTGGGATGAATACGTACCGGCAGCATTATTTGCGTACCGCAACACTGTCCATGCGTCTACGGGGAACACTCCATTCTTCCTCATGTACGGACGTGATCCAAAAATGCCGGGGGACAACGCTCTCTACGACGTCAACGAGGGAGTTTTCCGCACCGACTACGGGGAGAACCTGATGAACAAGTTGACCGCAGCATGGGAAGTGGCGGCGCAGAAGAACAAAGAAATGCAGAAGCACTACAAGTTCATGTACGACCGCAGAACGAAGGAACGCGATTTTCGCGCGGGGGACTTGGTGCTCCAACACACAAGCTCCAAAACCGGGGGACGACGAAAGGAAAAGTTCCACCCCATTTTCGACCGGCTTTTTCGTGTCATGGCGGTTGACGGGTCCCGCATCAAATTGGCCCGTGTCGGACAACCCATCGTCAATGCAGACTGGTACAACACCATGGAGTTCAAGCACTTCATGGGCGACGAAGAAGCCTATGTCAACTACGAAGCGCGAATCCATGCCCGTGGACCCATCAGCGGTGACAAACGGTGCATTGACGATGACGCTATTTGCGACCATTGTGAACGCACTTTTAGCGCAGACGTCGACAGTGGTCTACCCTCGGAGTGGATCTCGTGCGACGGATGCTACGGATGGTTCCACACACAATGCGTTGGCAGAGACCCAAGCTACTCCAGCTGGGAATGCGATAGATGCCGACGAATCACAAATCGGCAGACGAGTGACTGAAGTAACGAAGTGCCAACGTCGTTCTGACGCTACCTGTTCACTTATAAAAATTATCTTATTAATTATTATTCTGGGAATTAGTATGATTATATTCGAAACAATTAAAATACTTAGACAAGATGACTATTATTATTTTTCTTTCAGCCAAGAACTCCACACTGGAGCAAATCAGGAACTCCACACTGGAGCAAACCGGGAACTCCATACTGGAGCGAAAGGGTCACAAGTAAAAGGCATTAACGGAGTCCCAATGACGGAAATATGGAAGATGTCCGGGGGACGCGTACTCGCGTTCGCCCGCAGAGAGGCGACTACTGAAGGTGATCCTCACCATCCGACACGATTTTGGACCAACATCTGCCACACGGGACGAATTTTCGGCTATCCCGCTGGGTTGGCATCACGACTGCTGTATGTCGACAGCATCACAATGGAGCAGCAAGCGGGGTACTTTCTCAAGTACGAGTCCTGCAACCCGATGGCAGCATTCGCGCTGGAACTCATCACCGGCACTATAACGGCCGACGAACTCAACGCGCGAACGGTGGAACCTGGAAACCCGAACTGGGTAAAGGGTCTGCCGTGCGTGCAGAAGTATCCGTTGATTCTTGACGTGGTACCACCAGCAGTCTTAGAGTCAACGCCGGACAAGGACGTCGAATACATTCGGTACATCGTCACGAGGACCATAACTGGACTCATCATCGTGTGGGATGTCGCCTGGATGCAGTTTCAAGAGCCTCAAATTCTGGTATCATTCCTGTTGGGGACAATGGTGAAGCCCGTATGGGATATGCTCCGCATCGCACTGCTGTGGAAGCAGCAATTCCCGGACACGCAAGGAATCAAACGAATGGTGGAAGTGAAGCCACGGCTCCACGCCGGTGCCTTCCCGGAGGACATCATCAACCTCGGTCCTGAGGAATTGTCGGCGATTCACTTCGACACACCACCGATGGAACAACAAGTGTCGGTGGGACGGTTGGAACATTTCACCTGGGCACGGCGTCCTGCCGGGGTTTCTGAGGAAAAATGGCTCCCGCGTACCGATGAGGAGGATGAAGCCAAACTCCTCACGATGTTTCAAAAAGTCGTTCTGACTACGGACTATTTCGGATTGGCAATGTCTCGATCCCAGTACAGTGGGGGAGATCATCAGAACGACCCTCTGTCGGACGACGGACACTGGCAATTCGCGAAACAATCAGTGACCGACCTGTTCGTCAAGGATGATCCAGCAGCCTTTGACATTGATCCGGAATGGAGGTCGTACGGAATGCGAACACTGTTGCGTGCCCAAGTGTGTCAATCGGCGTGGGACGAATTCGGGGGGTACGACGAACGACCACACCATGCGTGTTGGTACGACGCTGCTGTCCGACCGATCCAACCGATGACGCGAGCCGACGTCATGAACGGGGGAATCTTCTGTGGGCTACCCAAGGCCTACAGTGAAGAAGCTGATCGACGGGAATTAGAGATGAAGCAACGGTCTATTACCGACGGGTACCTGGAGTACCCCCAGTGGGCTCAAGACGCCTCCATCATCGCCAACCGAGGCACAATCAGAACTCCACCTCTGGAGCCGGAGCGCGCTGAAGCGAATGACGACGAAGGACCGATTCACCCGCGAAGTCCGGAGAAGTTCGGTAACAAAAAGGGAATGGAGCTGGATCCCATGTCACACACGCAGTGGGCAGCGAGGTGGCAAATTGAAGACGACACGACTAGCCGCTTCCATGATGAACTGACACCTGGGGGAGGCAAGACAGCGAACATCCACATCGGGGCAACCGACGCCATGGAAGTCACGTGGCAAGCGTACGGCAAAGTCGACTCGGACTGCTCCGAAGAGCTGGAAACAGGGGAGCCACGAATAGCCGAAGAAGATTGGTATGCCGTCTACCAACACAACTACCAGCCAACGATCGACGCAATGCTCCGCCAACTCGAAGCTCGAGAAGCACACGACATCGCACCGTACGTCGCACGACGCCGCACCAGACGAGCCAACGAAAGAGATCGCCGCGGTCTCATCGTTCCAACGAAAACTCGGCTCCACCAATGTATCACCGAGGAGCAGTTTCAAGAGGCGATGGACCACGAATGGCCGACGAAGCGCGTCTTTGGGAAACGACATGCTATGGCGTACATATCCGGACGCACGTTCCAACCACCATCGTTGGATGACCTACCGTCGGGTATTAATGCCGCACTGGCAATCCGGGCGTACATCCTGTACCTTCACCGACGGGCCATCCGACAGGACAATGAGTTCCCGAACGCGAAAGGAGTACGGGCGATGTACAACCCGCGACCTGCCCCTGCGACACCGTTGTGGAACGCGGCACAACCGGATGTGCGACCTCAGAAACGGATACCAACGGCGACTGCTAACGTGACGGAAGAGGAGATGCCACAAGTGAAAGGAGCCCAAGCGGTCCAACAACCCCCAGCCAACGAACCCATGGATCAAACACCACCGGTGGATCCCAACAACGCGGTGCCACCACGACAACGACCGCTCACCAAGACACGGTCACAAGACTCAAAACGGTATCACAGCAGCAGTGGGCCTACCAGCGACGACGACGATGACACTGCCGGCGCCGTGGCAGGGAAAGCCGTACTGGCTAAAGCTGCGGTACCACCACCTCCTCCACCAGCGACCAACGGTAAAACACAATCGTTTGAGGAGACGATCTGGCCGATCGTGCAACAGTTGGCAGTGAACCTCAATCAATTGACGGTACACTCGCGACAAGTTCACGAACAATTTGAGCAGGAACAAAAGGAAAAGAAACGGCTGAAAGACCTAGAGACAGCAGCTGCTAAGTCAAAAGGGCGTACTGCCTATGACGTCGTCAAAGAAGCTCGGCCAATCCCAGTGATTGACCTGGAGCCGAACGATCAATTGTCAGGAGTAAACCCGGACGCGAACCGGAATGAACAACTCCACGTCGCGCCGATCTACGTATCAACGGCTGCCAACCGCCAAGGGATTAACGCCAATCACGACTATCAACGACAACTTGGTGCTCAAGTGATCGCGTACAACGCGGAATATCCGGGACGATTTCCGTTTCCGGATATGACCGAAGCCATTGAGTGCGTGCGCGACATCGAAGAATACACGAAGACCGGGTGGAACGTTGACCGCCCCACAGTCAGCAAGGAAACGGAGGCAGCGGTGACGGCCAACTGGAACGACTTTAACCAGTTGAAGAAGTTCGACGAGCGGAAACAAAAGGACGTCGCAAAATTGGTTCGCGAAGCGATTAAACGAATGCAGGTCTTGCAAGTCCAACTGGAAGCGGCTAACCTCCAGACGCGGATGGCGAAAGAAAACGCAATGCAGCGGGAACAGGTTCATATCCAACGGAACCGGGACGCTAACGCAAGAACGGAGGCTGTAATAACACTGTTCCAACAATACTACAGAGAAGCGTTAGCCGAAGTCGGGACCGCAGCCGCGGCATTGGTGCCCGCACCACTTGGACCTGCATGGGGCAGCAACCAACCAGTGCAGCGAGACGAACCCCGTTTTGGGCTTACTCATGGATCTGATGATGGACCGCGCTTGCGTGGTCAGAAGGGTCCGCCAACAACAGAGAAACCACCGTTGAATCCCAGCCTGCGACATTCACCCGACGATGTCAGGAATGTGCGACGGCGAATCGATGTGACGGACGACAATAACCGGCAACCAACGGGAGTGCGGAGGGACGACTTTACGATCCCAAAGCAACCGACAGGGAAACCTGGTTCGTCACGACGCGAAAGACATGACAGACCAAAGACACGAACGGCGTCCTGCCAAGATCAACAACGGTCCTCACGCAAACAGGAGCGACCCTTACGACAATGCGACGATGACAAGAACAGCCAACGGTCGCAACGGAATAGAACCAGGGGGGACGCATCCACGTCGCGACAACGAGATGGCGAAGGCGTTCTGCCTCAGACATCGTCCCGCCGACACCGCGGGAACGACTCGACCTCTGGTCGGGCGTCGCCGCCCAAGAAGGGACGACATGTGGAGGTAGACTCAACGACAGTAGGAACGTCGACGACAGGCCTCAGGATAACAGTGTCGGGTCCAATTCCCCCGCCGGACGGACCCGACGTTTACGTCAATCAACACAAGGACACTACAAACCCGCCATCGACCGTCGTAGTGCGAGTGAAGAACGGTCTCCAACGATGGGAAGGCTACTACTGGCCGGAGGATTACGTCGTAGGATGCCCGCAAGAGGAGGAAGCCGAGTACTGGCTGTCCAGGGGTAAAAACCCGCCCGACTGGTACCCTAACCCGACCGCACGACAAGCGTGGGAATTCGAAGCGCGACACCCACAACTAGCAGCCATCTACCGAGCTCAACTCGAAGAGGCCCCAGCCATGCAACAACAGCAGCCTGAACAAACCGCAGCAACATCACAACAAGCACCCCAACCTGTACCACCCCCAACACAACAACCGGCGCCAACACCACAGCAACAACAACAACCCAAGCCGTCTAACCCTAGCGACGAACCAGAGATTCTGGAAATTGACACGGGTGAAGACGACTTGGCCGAACAAGAAAGGACGGGGGCACGACGACGCGTGGTCCTCAACAAGGATACTCAACAACAACAACCACAACAGAAACCTCGTACTGAGGCACACCAGCGACGCAGTTCCAGCGAACGTGACCGGATTCGGGAGTCGGAGCGACTCCGACAACTCCAGATGGAAAAGGATCGCGAACAAAAGGCCATCGAAGATCGCGAGTACCGGGAACGACAAGCTCGAGAACTTGCCGAGCAGGAGCAACTGAAACAGCAACAAAAGCAACAACAACACGAACAACAACAACAACTCCTCAAACAGCAACAGGATGACGCACAACTACAGGCGTTTCAACAACAACAACTTCAACAACATGAACAACAGCAACAATCCCAACAACAACCCCAACAACAACCGCAACAAACCCAACAGCAACAACAGAGATGGCAACCCACTATTGGGCAAAAGCAC
>NZ_CDSBKO010000084.1:0-15862 GCF_977115655.1 Aquimarina sp. | reverse complement strand
ATATATAGAAAATTATCAACCAAATATTTGTTTTTAAGCACAGTTCATCCCGTTGTAGAACGGGACTGGAATCTAAACTTTTTTATATCAGAATATTTTATATATTTACATAAGCACTTATATAAATACTTATGGAAGATAAATTGCAATTATATGGTGAACTAGGATTAGGATCCCGCCTAAAAAGGCTTAGCGATATCCTGATGAAAGAAGTTCAGATAGTATATAACACCTTACATATTGATTTTGACGCTTACTTATTTCCTGTTTTTAAAGTAATTATTGATCTAGAAGCAGCTACTACCACAGACATTCAGGAAGCAATACAATACACCCAACCGGCAATCACCCAAGCGCTAAAAAAACTGACCGACAAAAAACTGGTAACCTACAAAATTGATAAACTAGATAAGCGAAAAAAAATATTTAAACTTTCTCCTAAAGGAAAAGAAATTCATCAACAAATGATCCCTTTGTGGAGCGTAATCGACAAACAGGTTAAATGGCTAACCGAAGGCAGTGCAGCTAGTTTAACGCTTCATCTCACCTATCTGGAAAATCAATTAAAAGAAAAATCCTTAAGTCAAAGAATATTAGAAAAATATACCATTTAAAAAATGAAACAAGCCATAACAAAATTTTTGATACACACAGAAAATGATTATTGGCGAGTTCCATGTGACCTCTAAAACAATAATATAAACACATGAAAACTACTATTATCCCGTTTGAATCCAAATACGCAAAAGATTTTGCCTACCTTAATATAGAATGGCTAGAAAAATACTTTACAGTAGAACCCCATGATGCTGATCTACTAGAACAATGCGAAGAAACTATTATAAACGAAGGCGGTTATATCTTTTTTGCAAAAGCAGATACTGAAATCGCAGGAACTTTTTCTTTAATTAAAATGAAAGATGGAATTTATGAGCTAGGAAAAATGGCAGTATCTCCAAAGTTTCAAGGTCAAAAAATCGGACAACAATTACTACAGTTCTGTATTGAATTTTCTAAGGGTCAAAATTGGGAAAAACTAATTTTATATTCTAACCGTATTTTAGAAAACGCAATTTACATCTACAGTAAATATGGTTTTAAAGAAATCCCAATGGAAGAAAACCCTCCTTACCAACGTAGCAATATTAAAATGGAACTTGTATTACAAAACAGAAAATCATCCATCAATATAGACTCCGTTTAGTTAAGATTTCGATTTTTTAGTAAAACCCATAGAAGTTTGACTATTTAGAAAAAGCTTTTCTTCTACCACAAAAGAGTCAAAAGCCTTTTTAAAAAAGGGGTAAAAACCCCTTTTTTTTAGACCCAAAACCGAACCAAAAAAGACAAAACAACAAGAAAACTTGTTTACTATCAATGATTTGCGCATTACTTAGCAAAACAAAAGGTCCTATTGTTTTTTTATAATTATAGAATAATAGTATTTTTATTCAAAAGAACACCTTTGTTTGTATGGAGAAATTAAATGATTATCGTTTCTCTTTATGACTTATATACTATTTATAAATCGTGATAGAGAAATAACAAACCCCTTCAACATAAGTTGAAAAAAAACTAACTAATATGTTTCGATACAATCGAAATCTTAACAAATCACTAAAAAACTTACAAAATGGACAAAAGATCTAATTTAATCGGGTATCCTGCAGTTATTACTCTAACAGCATTAATAACTTATTTTTATTTTAATAGCACAAAAACCGATCTATATCCTGCAAATGATGATCCACATAATATTATAGATTTTAGAGAAATACAGGATTTATACTATCGATATGATGAGCGTGTAAAGCTTATTGATAGTGCTGAACGGAAAACATTACCACAATTTAATGCAGCAAGATCAATTACCTTTAACTATCAAGAACTAAAGAACTATTTGAAAGCTATAGAAAAGAATTCTTCGCAAGCTAAAGTTAGAATTAAAGGACTAAGGTTTTATTATGGAAAATTCTCTGATAGTGCTCCAGGAAATAAAAAAGCAAGACAAATGCTATTTTTCAACCCTACTATTGATACTCTTCTTCCTGGAAGTAAAGAAAAAGTTGAACTGGCATATGCTATCATGAGGCAAGGAAATAAAGTAAGTGTAAAATTTCTAAAAGACATCATTAAGCACCCCCGTTCAAGCAGAACATCTCAGCAAAACATTCAAAACAATGAAGCTTCTGCACTTTCTTTTTTAAATTTTAATACAACCCCTAAACTAGAAAGTCAGGCTGAAAATGGTGGACAACAAAGTCCTCCACCATTTGATATGCAATAATAACTAGAACTATTCAACTTGAAGATATTCATGGAACAAGACACCCTTCTATTACTAAGAGATTTTTCCACACTTTTCATGGAGCTTCTTTCTGCAATTATTGGATCAATATACTATTATAAGTATAAAAATTCAGTATTAAAAAATTTTTTAATATATTTATGGGTAGTTGTATTTATAGAATATGCTGGATATATTTCAACAAAATATCTAGATATAAAATACACTGGTTTTATTTTCAACTCTTATTTCTTCTTAAGCTATATTTATATATCATCTTTATATCTTAGAATCATACGGGATTTAAAGAAGAAAAAAGCAATACGTTTCTTTTTTGGGATCTATTTAATTTCTGTTTTAATAGGCGGATTTTATGAAAATTATATTACAGATTTTCTATCGATACCATTTATTACTGCCTCTTTTTTAATAGTCTCCCAAGTAGCTTTTTATTTTATTGAAGTTTTAAATAGCGAACGTGTTTTACACGTAAATAAAAATTTATTTTTCTGGATAAGTATCGGTTTACTTATTTTTTATGTTGGAAATATTCCTTTTAGAATAGCATTAAAATATTATATGGAAAAAGAATCTTACACCATTTTGTTTTCTATATTCTATTTATTGATTATTTTATTAAATCTTTGCTATATTATAGGTTTTATATGGAGCGACAAGAAACAGCAATATTAATAGCCAGTATTATTTTAATAGTACTTGTTGTTTTAGTGATTTTTCTTTTCTTAATCTTTCAAAAAAGGAAGAATAGCCTATTGTTACAACAAAGAGAAGCAGAGAAAAAATTTGAAACTGCTATAGCAGAGACTCAGATTGAAATTCGGGAAGAGACCTTACGTAATATTAGTTGGGAGTTGCATGATAATATTGGCCAGCTACTTACGCTGGCCAAAATACAAGTAAATATTGCACAAGATGATCCGGATAAATTAGGAGAAGTCACCGAAACGATAAGTAAAAGTCTTACAGAGCTTCGATCTTTATCCAAACTAATTAATCCGGATGTTATTAAAAGTCTCAGCCTAACGGAGGCTATAACCTTAGAAATAGAACGATTTAATCGTATGCAATTTATTGCCGCCACCATCACCAGCAATGAAGAAATGGAAGATCTGGATGATAAAGCCGAAATTATAATTTTTAGGATATTGCAAGAGTTTTTTACCAATACTATAAAACACTCTAAAGCTTCGACTCTGGATGTTACTGTACATTATGATACCGATAAACTAGTGATAAAAGCACAAGATGATGGTGTTGGTTTTGATCACACAGATCGTACTATGCATAGCGGGATAGGGTTATGTAATATGCAAAACAGAGGCAAATTGATAAATGCAGAAGTACAGCTCCTGTCTGAAAAAGGAAAAGGAACTGCTATAACGCTAATTTATCCTTATAAAAAAGAAAGTTCAGTAGTGTTAGATAACGAAATTGATTAACTTATGTACCTGGATTATTACAGAAGCTACCTAAGTACATGACAAAAATTTATAGAGCACAAAAATGAATTGATTTTATTCATTCTGTTGAAGAACGGGATCCATTATTAACATCATCATGTCAAAATGGATTCCAACCATAGTTTATTCTGAGCATAGAGAAAGGGTTGGAATGATAAAAACGGCAAAAAAACAATATAACTCAATAAATATTACCTATTTAATATGATATGTATTGTTTTTTTGCCATATACCTAGAGAAGTTACACTAAAAATAAGATCGTTCAAAAATCTATTTTTTTCATGGAACAAAGTAAAAATGAATCAGAATAGAGTTTCTTATACAGCAATAGTTTTAATTGATTAATTTTGCAATACTGCATACATACAATAAACCCTTACAGATGAAATACTCCATAGTAATCGTAGAAGATCATATTTTACTATCCCAGGCTTTATCTGGATTAGTTAATGGATTTGCCAAATTTAAAATCTTATACATTTGCAAAAACGGAAAAGAACTGCTCACCAGATTTAAAGATCCTAAAAACATACCCGATATTGTACTTATGGATATTAATATGCCTATTATGAACGGTATCGAAACCACAGCTGTTTTAAAAGAAGAATATCCACAAGTTAAAGTCCTGGCACTCTCTGTAGAAGAAGATGAAAATACCATTTTAAAAATGCTTCGAGCAGGCGCAAAAGGATATCTCTTAAAAGACACAGAAAAAAGTATTCTGGAAAACGCACTAATACAAGTGCAAGAAACCGGGTTTTATCACACAAAAGATGTAACCAAACTACTTTTGGGGTCCTTAAATAACAAAGCAGAAATCGAAGTAGTACTAAAAGATCGCGAAATAGAATTTATTAAGCATGCATGTACCGAAAAAACCTATAAAGAGATAGCCAATGATATGTGTTTAAGCCCAAAAACCATCGAAGGATACCGGGATTCTATTTTTGAAAAATTACATTTAAAAAACAGAACAGGATTGGTTATCTATGCTATTAAAAACAAATTATTTGTTCCTTAGCTTTCTTAATACATACATTCTTAAAAAAATTAGAAATTCCTGAACAAACACTTACCAAAAGCAAAAACCTGATTTACATTGTTTAAAAAAACAAAAGTTTATCTGTTTGTGGTCAAGAACTATCCATCTCTTTAAACAGGTTTCAATTACTAATATTTTTAATCCATTCTATAAACAAAGATCGAGCAGGTAATTATTTATCTACTCTTCTCAAAATTGATATCACAATGTTAATTTTTGAAGTTTTAAATCACAAAACTGTCTATCTTGTATATTATATTTACTTTTGGCTCGTTTATTGATTAAACCCGGATAATAGAACTTGAAAATCTATTATTGAATTTGGTTCTGTCAAGTAAATTATAAAAGTATGATAAAAATGTGAAGTTGTTTTTTTCTTATTCAAAACGGTAAAATTTTTGCACAGCACTTGTACCAAGTTATGTCAAAGTATAGCTGCAAAAGTTTTTTATAAAGAAGAATAAACGAGCATTTTAGCATGATTTCAGGGTTTGTTTGATGTTATATTATCAAGCTAAGCCGGTTTCAGGAACAACCCTTGTTACATTTTGCTTATCTAAATGTATTTGAATTGAAAATTTTATTAGGCTTCAACAAGTTAAACTAACAAATTTTCATTTAATTTAACTACATTAATGATTTGACCAGAATCAAACGATCTTAGAGTAAGCTCAAAAGGTATGTTCCTGAAAATATATTTTGTTTTTGAGGTAGGTTTCGGGAAATCAAAAACCCTATATGAGGGATTAAATTGAAAAGCCAATCTGTTAAAAAAATGAAGTTTTATTTATTAACACAGAATTTGCAGCTTTTTTAAATGAACTAACAACCATCTAATACTTCTTTAAAAACAGTGTTTTTTGTTTATTTTTGTGAGTAGAAGAACATTGACAATTTTATGCTAAAGCAACAATTAAATTTTAAGCTTTCTCAGAAGCTCTCTCCACAGCAAATTCAACTTATGAAGTTGATTCAGCTTCCTACACAAGCATTTGAACAACGATTAAAGCAAGAAATGGAAGAAAATCCTGCTCTGGATGACAGCAAAGAAAAAGCAGACGATTATGAAGATACATTTAGCAATGAAAACACAGGTGATGATGATTATGGGACAGAAAAAATTGAGGCAGATATTAATGTAGACGAGTACCTTAGTGATGATGAAATACCTAGCTACAGATTAAGCACCAATAATTACAGTACAGACGACGAAGAAAAAAGCGTACCGTATGCATCCGGAACCTCTTTTCATCAACATTTAATCAATCAATTAAACACGTATCGATTAAATGATGAAGAAAAAGAAATAGCAGAGTTTCTTGTTGGCAGTATAGATGAAAGTGGTTATATAAGAAGATCCTTGTCTGACATTCTTGACGATCTGGCTTTTACTCAAAATGTGTATACCACCGAAGAAAAAATAGAAAGTGTTTTAAAAATTGTTCAGCAATTAGACCCGGCAGGAATTGGGGCTCGCAATCTACAAGAATGCCTCTGGATTCAATTAGACCGAAAAGAAACAACGATTCCAACAAAACTTGCATCAGAAATATTAAAAAAAGCATTTGATCTTTTTAGCAAAAAACATTACGACAAACTTCTTGTGAAATTTGATATCACCGAAGAAGATTTAAAGAGTGCAATTGATGAAATCGAACATCTTAACCCTAAACCAGGAGGGGCTTATTCTGGCAGTAACCGCATAATTGAACATGTAGTTCCTGATTTTACTATTAGAATTATAGATGGCGAACTTGAATTATCTTTGAATGGTCGTAATGCCCCTGAGCTTCATGTTTCCAGAGAGTACAATAATATGTTGCAAGGATACAAAGCCAGTAAAGAAAAATCGAAATCTCAAAAAGATGCCGTTTTATTCATAAAACAAAAATTAGATGCCGCAAAATGGTTTATTGAAGCTGTAAAACAACGACAGCAAACACTGTTTATTACCATGAGTGCAATAATGCACTACCAAAAGGCTTATTTTCTTAGTGGAGATGAAAGAAGCCTTAAACCAATGATATTAAAAGATATTGCAGATGAGATTGGTATGGATGTAAGTACTGTTTCCAGAGTAGCAAATAGCAAATACGTAGATACCCCGTATGGTACAAAACTAATTAAAGAGTTCTTTTCTGAATCTATGACAAACGATCAGGGAGAAGAAGTTTCTACCCGGGAAATAAAAAAAATATTAGAAATAACTATAGGAGAAGAAGACAAGAAAAAACCTCTTACAGATGAAAAACTTGCTAAAATCCTAAAAGAAAAAGGATATCCTATAGCCAGACGAACAGTAGCTAAATACAGAGAACAATTGGACATCCCTGTAGCACGATTACGAAAGAAAATTTGATGAACTTTTTTTTAAGAAGTATTTCCTATATTTTACACCCATTGCTAATGCCTTTGCTTGGTGCTATAATCTATTTTAAGATTGCTCCTAGATTTATCCCAGACGAGATTATTAAAGTAAAGATCTTTGGCTTGGTTGTACTTACCATTTTAACACCTATTGTTTTATTTTTTTTATTAAAAAATCTGGGTGTAATTACTTCTATACATCTTAATGATGTTAAAGAGCGCAAAATCCCTCTTCTATTACAATCCATTTTACTTATAATTGTTATTAAAATGGTTATTGATATTTATCATTACCCCGAGTTATATTTTTTTTACCTTGGAGTTTTGTTCTCGTCACTAAGTACGATTTTTATGGTGTTTTTCAACATCAAAACAAGTCTTCACATGATAGGAATAAGTAGTATAACAATGTTTGCCATACTACTTAGTATTCATTTTGGATTAAATTTAACTATATTGATTGCTGTTTTAATGATTTTAAACGGATTGGTTGCCACATCACGACTACACTGTAAAGCGCACACTAACCCCGAACTTATTTTAGGTTTTCTAACAGGCACGATCCCACAACTTACTCTTGCTAATTTTTGGCTATAAAATATAGAACATCAATCCGATTTTGGCTATATTAAGCCCTACCGGGTCTCCTTGAATCATAGCCTTGTCATTAAACAAGCTATTTAAGCTATAATAAAAATGAAAATTAAAGGTATTCCATCCAAAAGTAAAAGTAGCCCCTACCCTCCATCTGTTCAACTCCTCTACCTTTGATTGTTTTACCTGGTTTCCAGGTTGTTTGAAATTAGAATTAAAAGAATATAAATACCCTAGCTTAATTCCGGTATAAATCCTGTAAAATTTATGTGTTTCCGGAACAGATGTTCGCCACCTAAGTTCAAAAGGCGCTTCTACCAGATGCGTTGTAAATCTATTTGTACTGTACTCTACACCGTCCAAAACACTAAATATGCTTTGCTCTGTTCCTTCCTCTTCTCCTATAAACAAGTCTTGAATATAAACATTAAAAGAATATCCTAGCCCTAGTCCTAGCCCCAAATTACGCCTTTTATTTATAGGCATATCCCGTATAAAACCAAGGTGTAACCCACCAGAAAACCCGGATTGGTTAACATCTTTGGGTTTATTAAAAAGCAGGTTATATGTTACCCCTATATAGAATTGATCTTCACGGTACAACGAATCTATCTCTATACTCTTATTAGAATCCGACTCAGTTTCTTGACCAAAAGAAACAAGCACATATAAGCCGCAAACAATAAGTATAAAAAAATTTTTCATTTATTCTTTCTCATGGTTTTTAATTATCTAATTTTCAGATTCAAGTCAATATATACAGAATATTTTATATCAAATATTTTATGAGATATCGCAACTTATTTTATTTCTGTATAAATCACTAAAATAAATCTATTTCTTTAGAAACAATAAAAACTTTACAAAAACAAAATAAAAAACATTTACATCTATTACATATTGTTTTTGGCAAAACACCTAATCTTATCATCAAAATGTATTTCAGTACCCTGCCAAAAACAATAATTTTAGATCCGTTTTTATACCTAATTAAGGATTGAAATTATCTTTTACATTACCTGTTCTTGTAGTATAATTAATCTTTAATGCATTAACCTCTCTAAGTTCGGTTTTAATATCTCCCACGAGCCCCATATTGGTATCTCCATCTACCTTTAAAGCTGTAGTTAAAAAAGGAATTAACTCTTCTCTTTTAGAAGCTCTTTCTGCCAATATAAATGCTTTTATATCATTTACATCTGCAAACTTATCATTTAATTGAACTCTGGGTTGATTTCCTGCACTTGCACGATATCTGGAACTGGGTTTGCCTGCATAAATATACATCACCAAATCTTTTTTATCCAGTTTTTCGATTTGATCCGCAACAGGTAATTTATTTTCAATCATCAAAGTATTTTGGCGCATAACTGTAGCTACCATAAAAAAAAACAATAGCATAAATACAATATCTGGTAATGAAGCAGTTGATATTTCTGGCAATTGAATGTTTTTTTTGTTTTTAAATTTAGACATAATTACAAGATTTTAAATTAATATTTCATTATTGGTTCTGCCTCAGAAATCTTTTCCGGATACATAGATTGAACTTTTTTAATTTGCTCTTTTAGCGCGTCTTTATTTTCTTTATAATTGGCGCTTTTCAAGTGTTTTTTCATTTCGATGTACGAAATCCCATATAATTTTTTTGATTCCCGGTTTCTTAATTCTGTATATGCAGATATTAATTCGTTTTGTACTGCTATATAAGTTGCATAATTAGTCTCTCGGCTATTGACCAGAGAAATAACTGCTTTATCCGGATTATCTGAAGATGTAACATTATGATCGCCTTTGCAATAAGCACAAGTTAAATCCCCAACCCCTCCGCCATTGTCCAAAAATGACATTGTTGCTTTTTTAAGATCCTTGATTTTCATAATGGTCCCATCTACCAATAACTCATTGGTTTGATTTATCTCAACTTTAAAAATGTTCTTTTTCTTTATTGTAATATCTGAAGGGTCATTTATAATGGGAGGTAATTTTCTCATTATACCTACATCGGTTTCTATGGTTGTAGAAACTAAAAAAAAGATGAGTAATAAAAATGCAATATCTGCCATAGATCCTGCATTAACACCAGGCGTTAATCTTCTTGTCATGATAAAAAATATTTAGTTAATAATTATATAAAAAACAATCAACTATGGTCTTAAGTGACAAGAATGGTATAAAACGAAACACGACAAAAATATAATTGCTTATATCATATATTCAATATCACTTTTTGGAAGGTTAGATATTGATTTTATAAAATTACAGACCACAGCTGTATAAATGAATCAACAATTGCTATGCCAATTGCACAAATAATTAAAAAAAATCAAAATTATTTGTACAATACCACTTGCGGCTAATATTTATTAGATAAAGATGTTTAGTTTTTTATTTCTGTAAAAAACAAAATTCTGTACCAGACTGGATCACGACTTATATACAGCAAAACACTGTATGTTATTACACATAAAACCAAGGTAAAAAGGGCATTTTATTATAAGGGCTAAATTAATATAAAATGGCATAAAAGATTTATAAAGGAAAAAATCGAAGTTCAAGGTAAAAAACCTCTTCTTCCATCATGTATTCCACCATTAACAAATTCTAAATCAATAGTTTAAATGCTTAACTTAATGACATTGGCAACAACCTAAAAAGAAGCTAGAAGTATGCTTAAAAAAACAAAAATTGCTTTTTTAGGTAAGCCTCTGGGAATCAAAATACAAACTAGTAATTAAAATAATATTACAGAAAAAACAGAAATAAAGTTTTAAATATATAAGCAACTATTTATAATAAAAAATCCCGCCCCAAAGGGCAGGATTTACTGTATCATTTTGAATATTTTCTATGCAACAGTTACTATTTAAGATTATCCATTGCACTTCCCGTTCTGGTCGTATAATTAATCTTTAACGCTTGAACTTCTCTAAGTTCGGTTTTAATATCTCCCACAAGTCCCATATTGGTATCTCCATCTACTTTTAAAGCTGTAGTAAGGAAAGGTATTAATTCTTCTCTTTTAGAAGCTCTTTCTGCTAATATAAATGACTTTATATCGGTTACATCCGAAAACTTATCATTTAACTGGATTCTTGCTTGATTACCGGCACTTGCACGGTATCTTGAGCTAGGTTTTCCTGCATAAATGTACATTACCAAATCTTTTTTATCTAGTTTTTCGATCTGGTCTGCAACAGGTAATTTATTTTCTATCATCAAAGTATTTTGACGCATTACTGTTGCAACCATAAAGAAAAACAGTAACATAAATACAATATCTGGTAACGAAGCTGTAGAAATAGCAGGTAGTTCTCCACCTTTTTTCTTTTTAAACTTTGACATAAGAATTTTGTTTTACGTTATTTTATTTTTTTGGTTCTGCTTCAGAAAGCTTTTCGGGGAATAAAAATTGTATTTTTTTAATATCCTCTTTTAAGGTTTCTTTGTTTCCAGAATAATTAACATCTTTTAGGTCTTTTTCCATTTGAGTGAAAGTTTTTCCAAAAAGACGCTGTGCTTCTCTGTTTCGTAAAGTCGTATATGCTGCCACCAATTCATTTTGAACTGCGATGTAAGTAGCATAATTCGTTTCTCTATTATTACGCAAAGATATTACAGCTTTTGTTGGATTATCTGAAGACGATGGGTCTTTTGCTCCCTGGCAGTATTTACAAGCCTCTTCTCCGCTTCCACCACCATTATCCAAAAACTTGATAGCTGCTTCACGTAGATCTTTTAGTTCCATCGGAACCTCTTCTACTAGCAGATCATTATTTTTGTTCAATTCTACAACAAAAATATTTTTTTGTTTAAGAACTGGTGGTTCTACATTGTCCTCTTGCGGAGGAGGAAGTTTACGGCTAATCCCGCTATCTGTTTCAATAGTGGTAGTAACCAGGAAGAATATAAGAAGTAAGAACGCAATATCTGCCATAGACCCTGCATTTACTTCTGGTGCTGCTCTTCTTGCCATAATTATTTTCCTATTAATTTTTTAATACCAGATAAAAACATCAGACCAACTGCAATTGCTGCCAGAACATAAAATGTATATAGTCCGGTTCCTACCCATTTAGAGTTACCAGCAGAAAGTACTTCTCCATCTTTTAAAGGAGTTTCTACCCCGTCTGCCAGAACATAACTTATACCCAGGATGACTATAAAAGCTACAATTCCTATAGCTGTGTTTTTAAGACCCGAAGGGTTCTTTGCCAGTGTTGAAAACACTGCTATTAAAGTAGCTATAATAGCAATCACAAAAATAATCAACGTAAGGAAATATAATGGAGTAACAGTTGATTCTGCGATATCGAAAGGAAGTTCTCTAGCTTCAGAAACACTATTTTGATCCATTAAAGTACTAATTGAACTGGTCATTACATACCAAAGGATTGCTCCTAAGATACCCAACCCAAGTACAACATATGATAATATTTTAGAAATTTTCATGTGTCTATATTTTATATAAAGTGTTTATTACACTTTGATTAAACAATAAGTTCACTTACTTTTTAATAATTTAATATTTAAAATAAAACAAAGCAAGCTTTTAAGATATATAGATCCAGACTTATTATTTTTTGTTTTTGTAAGCCACCAACATATCGATTAATGTAATCGAAGCATCTTCCATATCATTTACAATTCTATCAATTTTAGCAACTATATAGTTATAAAATACTTGAAGAATAATTGCAACAACAAGACCAAATACTGTTGTAAGAAGTGCTACTTTAATACCACCTGCTACAAGAGAAGGTTGCATATCCCCAGCTGCCTCAATCTTATCAAATGCCTGAATCATCCCGATTACCGTACCCATGAACCCAAGCATTGGAGCAAGAGCTATAAATAAAGATACCCAAGATACGTTTTTCTCTAATTGTCCCATTTGTACACCACCATAAGCAACAACTGCTTTTTCTGCAGCATCAATACTTTCATCTGCTCTGTCTAAACCTTGATAGTAGATAGATGCAACAGGTCCTTTTGTGTTTCTGCACACTTCTTTTGCTGCTTCTATACCACCACTGTTTAATGCATCTTCTACATTTTGCTGTAATTTTTTAGTGTTTGTAGTAGAAAGATTTAAAAAGATAATTCTTTCGATTGCAATCGCTAAACCTAGTATCAAACATAAAAGTACGATACCCATAAATCCGGGTCCACCTTCTATAAAACGTTTTTTAAGGTTTTGATGGAAGGATAATTCTTCGGTAGCAGGCGCTGCATCATCTTGAGTTGTTGTTGTTATAGGAGCAATTAATAATTGCACATTAGCCGTTAATAACTGGGCAGGTGCAGTAGATGCTTGTAAATTTCCAAAAGTCATTACTGCTGCGATTGCCAGAATAGAAAATAATCTTTTCATTGCGCTGATTCTTAATTTTAATTAGTTAAAGGGTTAAAGATATAAAAATAATACAAAATTTATTAAAAAATTGATAATAATGCAGAGAGGAAGGGATTCGAACCCTCGATACGCTTTTGACGTATACACACTTTCCAGGCGTGCGCCTTCGACCACTCGGCCACCTCTCTATTTTTTCCCAACTTTCCTAAAAAATTAGGATGGGCAAATAACAAAAAAAATGTTAACTAGTGAAATTTAAGGCGTTAATTTTCTGACATTTCCCCTCTTAAAGATGTTTCATAAATGGTTTTTAGGACTTTAAGTGGCAAATTTTCTCCTAATAAATACATTAATTTTGCTACAGCAGCCTCTGTTGTGATGTCTTTTCCCGAAATAACACCCACTTTTTTTAGTGCAACACTGGTATCATACTTACCCATTTCGACACTTCCTCCTATACATTGTGTAACATTAACGACAGGAATTCCTTTTTGTATTACATCAGAAATCATAGATATAAACCATTTTTGAGTAGTTGTATTACCAGATCCGTATGTCTCTAAAATAATCCCTTTTATTGTTTCTAAAGAAAAAATACTCCTTAAAATATTTTCATTAATACCCGGAAACATTTTGATAATTAGTATATCATTATTAAAATGTGTGTGGTATATCATCTTTTTCCGTCTGTTAGTTACTCTCAAAAAAGAGGTATTTACTTTAAGATGAACTCCCGACTCTACCAATGATGGATAATTAAGGGATTGAAATGCCTCAAAATGCTCTGCATTGATCTTGGTAGTTCTGTTTGCCCTAAGTAGCTTATACTCAAAATACAACCCTACTTCGGTAATCACAGGTTTTCCTTTTTCTTGCAGTGCAGCTATTTGAACTGCGGTAATCAAGTTTTCTTTAGCATCTGTTCTTAAATCCCCTATTGGTAATTGAGATCCTGTAAAAATTATAGGTTTTGCCAGATTCTCAAACATAAAGCTAACTGCCGATGCGGTGTATGACATAGTATCGCTACCATGCAGGACTACAAATCCATCATACTTTTTATAGTTACTATTTATAACATCCCCCAATTCTTTCCAACGACCAACATCCATATCGGAAGAATCAATAGGTTTTTCAAAACTAATAGTCTCGATACTACAATCTAATTGTCTTAATTCTGGAATATTTAATAAAAGTTCATCAAAATCAAAAGCAACTAATGCTCCTGTCTCAAAATCCTTAATCATTCCTATAGTACCCCCTGTATAAATAAGTAATATGTTTGGTGAAGTATTCATAAAGCAAATGAACGAATTTATTATTTTTTAATATACTTAGATGCCAAATACATCCTTAGAGTTTTGTGTAGTTATACTTGCTATTTCTTCTGTTGTTTTTTGATATATCCCTGCAAGTTTTTCTACCACATTAACCAAATAAGAACTCTCATTACGCTTGCCTCTGTATGGCATTGGCGCTAAATAAGGAGCATCGGTTTCCAGTACAATATGATCTAAGGCTATTTGATCTAAAAAAGTGTCTATTTTACCATTCTTAAAAGTAACTACCCCTCCAATACCCAATTTCATATTATACCCTATAGCACGGTGTGCGTCCTGAATGGTTCCTGTAAAACAGTGAAAAATACCGAACAGACCCTCTCCTTTTTCTAACTCCAGCACCTCAAACACTTCTTCAAAAGCATCCCTGCAGTGTATTACTATTGGTAGTTTGTATTTTTTTGCCAGTTGAATTTGACATCTAAAGGCTTCCTGCTGTTGTTTTAAAAAAGTAGTATCCCAATATAAATCAATCCCTATCTCCCCCACTGCATAAAACTTTTTTTCTGTTTTATGGTCAAATCTTTTTTTAATTTCCTTCTCTACATGTAATAATTCTTCTTTATAGTTTTCTTTTACATGCGTAGGATGTAACCCCATCATCAAAAAAACATGCTCAGGATATTTTGACTCTATTGCGTACATTGCATTGGTATAAGCAGAGTCTATGGCAGGAACAAAAAAACGTGTTACTTTATTTTTTATTGCTCGTTGCATCATTTCTTCCTGATCTTCATCAAAAGCATCACTATAAATATGGGTGTGTGTATCTGTTATTATCATGTCGCAAAAGTATTAAATTATGACAGCTATTTAAACATCCTCAAAATTATCTTTATTAAAAATTCTCGTAGATTAGTTTTTATTAATTATGTTACTTTTGAAAAAACTTCTTCTAAACATAAATATGACCACTCTTAGAAAATTTTTAACCCAAAAAGAATATCACAGAATCCAATTAGTATACACAAAAACCAATCATTTTGAAGTTACAGCAATACTAAATGGTATTAAAGGCAATTTTATTGTAGATACAGGAGCCTCTAATTCATGCGTAGGTTTTGAAGCGGTAGAAAAATTTAGTCTTTATACTCAAGACAGTGATATAAAAGCCGCAGGTGCAGGTGCTACAGATATGTTCACTCAACTTTCCAAAAAAAATACTATACAAATAGGAAATTGGTGTAAAAAAAGAATCCCTTTGGTATTATTTGACCTTAACCATGTAAATACTGCCTTAGTTGCACACCAAGCAGATCCGGTAGATGGTATTTTAGGGGCAGATATCTTAAAAAAAGGAAATGCAATTATTGATTATCAAAAAAAATGTTTATTCTTAAAATAAACCACTATGGATTGGAAATCCATAGTTTTAAACAAAAGAATGAAATTCT
>NZ_CDSBKO010000083.1:0-16234 GCF_977115655.1 Aquimarina sp. | reverse complement strand
CTAGCTCCTTCCTATAGAGAAAAGTTGCAGCTCACTCCTATAGGGAATAGTTCTAGCTCCTTCCTATAGAGAAAAGTTGCAGCTCACTCCTATAGGGAATAGTTCTATCTTCTTCTTATAGAGAAAAGTTGCAGCTCACTCCTATAGGGAATAGTTCTATCTTCTTCTTATAGAGAAAAGTTGCAGCTCACTCCTATAGGGAATAGTTCTAGCTCCTTCCTATAGAGAAAAGTTGCAGCTCACTCCTATAGGGAATAGTTACTTTTTCAATCTCAAAATGTGTACAAGAATCTCCATGTAGCAGAAGTGAAAATGTAGATAACGTAGCGGATCTGTTCGATCCTAAAAATAGTTCGGAATTCTCCTTGTAGTGGGAGTCGTTCCTTTAAGGTTTATTTAAAAATAAGCATTAAAATGCTATACATGGTCAAAATCTAATGACCTGTGTCGTCAAATATAGCAAGTCTTTTTTACTTTTCAATTTACACAAGGATGCTATCGTTGTGTAAAAAAAGAGGTAAAAACAACCAAAACCTGTTTAGCCTAGTAATAATGTCTCTTTCCAATCTATCCCCTTATAAATTAAAACACAGGAACCGTAGTAAAAATAATCCAGAGGAGATAAATAATTAGGTATAAATTGACCGAATCTTATTTATTTCGCACATAAAGAAGAAATGTTTATACCCCTAAATATACAATATAATTAACTCAGTAACAAGAGGGGATTCTCTTAACTAAACGACATTGGAGCCTCAATGCGGTAATTAATTGCCGCGTCGGGCTACTCAATTGTGTGTAGTTTATTTTTCATCAATAATAATTTCTTCAACCTCTTCAATCTCATATCGATCAAAATCTCGTTCATCCCAATATTTATTATTCTCAAATAAATCAAGTACACGAATCGTTTTTGGAGTATTATTGTAATCTTTTATGACAAAACTGAAATAAAAAAAACAATGACAGCTAGTTATAGGGTATTCTCCTTCTATTAACACTTTTTGATCTAATTCAACAAACAATGTGTCATTTCGTTCGGTAATATTTTTCAAATACGCTTTTCTCCAAGAACAGTTTATTATATAACCTAATTTCACATTTAGATTACCATTTTTAATTTCGTTTTTTCGAATTCCTATAGAATCAATTCCGCAATCATTTTGACATTCAGAAACCTTGAATTGTTCAACTTTTTCAATAAGAGGTAATTGTTTTTGTTTTGAACAATTAATAATTAAAAATGAAAGTAAAAAATATATAATCAATATTCTCATATTAATATATTTACTGTTTTTTGAAATTACACACAATGTCTACGTATAAGAAACGTAGGACAGTTAATAAGCACTATCGTTTCAGTTTATTACTTAGCTAAATATAAATATTTAGCTTTTATCTTTTCTTCTATAAATGCCATATTTTATATTTAGCGGACTTTGTTAATATGCAAAGACCTTTTGGTTAAGAACAAACGCCCTATGTTTTTTATACCGTGTGTGCCTTGAATGGTAAATATAGTTCATTTAGATGAACGTCCCAAAGGGTTAAAGTCCCGTATGCACGGAGTCGTGTCCGTAAGCAAAGTAAGTGGCAAGGTGGTTTAGGGTGACCTATACACTAAAGTAAGCCGGACTACGTAGTTGGTACTGACGAACAGAAACTGGATACCGAGGCTATTTTAATTTGGATAAGCTAGCACATCATAGTAACGTCCACAAGAAAGGGTTAAGATAGTAGATTCAGCAGGCATTAACTAGAGGGTATTTATCTTACCGAGGGAGGTCTCCAGAGCTACGAGTTGGTTTTATGGAGAAGTCAGCAGAAGTCATAGTACTTATGGGAAACGAGTTGCAAATAGAAATTGCATAGGTCTCACAAGTAAGGACTACCATTACCATATCCAGACTCAAAAGAAAAGGATACGTTCCTATGATTGACTACTTAAATGAGGAGCAAACTTCGATTTGGTGAACCGCCTGTTACGAGACCCGTATGGCAGGTGGTGTGTGAGGTGCACTCCGCTATCTAATGATGGTGGAGCCATCTACACGATTGTGCATTCGTACTTCTTCATCTAGTTTATTTAACTGATTAAAGTATGCTTGTTTTAGCCATATTTCTTTATCACCAATAGCAATAAACCTGTATTTTGCTCTTGTTATAGCAACATTTAATAAATTCGGTTTTTGCGAAGCCCAATTAGCTGCTCCTTTAGTTGTTTCGTCTAATCCTAAACATAGAATCACTCCTTCAGCTTGTTTTCCTTGAAAGGTATGAACAGTTCCAATATGGCTACTTAACCATTCACCCATCTCTTTACTATCAATATCTTTATATCTCTTAACTTCATTTATTAAATGCTTAAAAAGAAAAGAATTTAGCGAATAACTTATTTGACTAAATGGGGTGATAACAAAAACATCAGGTAAATTTTTAGAAAAATTAATTTCATCAATCAAAATGTCTTTAATCTTTTCAGCTTGTTCTTGTACAAAGTGTCTTCCTTCAACAATTCCTTTACAATGTATAAATGATGTTTTGAAATTCACGTTAACATTTTTTGGGTTAGAAGTAGAGCAATACATAGTATTGTCGTAAGCAATGTTATTTGATATTTCAAACATAGGACTTATACATCTTCTGTGAACTCTTAATGGTATTCCAATCCATTCTTCTTTGCTATTTATTGTTAAGTAAGAGCCTAATGGATTAATTCTATCTGCCATTGATTGTACCGAAAGCTCTGAACTTATATTGTCTTTGCTAAAATCAAAATAATTGCTAATATTATCTGTGATAGAGTTAGGAATAGTTACTACTGGTTCTATTTGAAATGGGTCGCCAACAACTCCAACTCTTTTAGAACGCCATATTGAACCTACGGCAGCTTGTGGAATTGCTTGTCCTGCTTCGTCAATAAATAACCAAGGAATATCTTCCTGACCTAAATCTTTTAACATTGTTTGTATGGAAGCAAAAGTTGAAGATATAACAGGAATTACAAGAAAAAATGTATTCCACATTCCTTTTATTTCTTTTTTTGAAGCGGAAATATCTCCTTTCAAATATTCAAAAAATCCTGCGAGTGTTGTTGAAATTCTACTTGAGGTTGCATTTGCAGTAAGTATAAAAATCTCATTTAATTTCAATGAAATAATAAATAATTCGGATTGTAATTTCTTTAATTTATTAGAATACCAAGGACAAGATTCTTGTGACTTCTTAGATTCTATATTTTCCCAATAACTAGTATCTGCGTAATTGTTTTTTAATTCTAATCTTGCATTATTAGTTAGAGTAGTTAATTTTTCTAATTGATTTGTTAAATTAGACTTATCTTTCTCTAATTTTTTAAGTAAGGTTTCTAAGCTATTAAAATCAAATTCGTTTTTTGAAAAAATTGAAGTTTCAACATCTAATTTTTCTGAAATCTGGATGTAAGTATTTTGAGCTATTTCTAAAGCCTTTTTATATGTATTTCTCTTACTTTTATTGAACCAATAAGAGAAGAAGTTTGGTTTACCACTTTTAATAATGGATAATTCGTTAAGAATTTCTTTTTTATCTTTATTGAGGCCTAATACTTTAGTTTTTTGATTTTGATATTTGGTTTTTGCTATTTCATACTTAACTTTAGTATTCTTTAAATCTTCTTTTGTTTCAAATAATGATTTTTTAGTTTCTAAATAAATTTCATAATCTTTTTTGAAAGTTTCTAGCCTTTTCTTTTCTGTTGAAATTTCATTCAATTTATCAATAAATTCGGCTTTTATTTTATCCCATTCCGCATTGTCAAATAATTTATTTTCTTTTAATGTGTTTTGTAAATCTTTAAAGTCTTTGTTGAACCATAAACTGCTTACCAAGGTATTTCTATTTTGTTTGTTTCCTAAAACAGCAGATATAATCCCCCAATTTTCATTACTAATACAATCTTCTGCAACATTTTTAAAATAAGATATCTTAGAACTATATTGTTTTGAAACTTCTTCTTTTAATGGTAATTCTTTAGATATATTTTCGACTGCCCCGTTATTTGATGAAGCAATCACGATTCCTCCATTTGATATTGATTTTACGGGTTCATAGATCCAAGGAGAATACTTTTCATTAATTTCAATTGAACCTACTTTCTCGAAAGCATCAGAAGGATTTTCAATTTTAATAAGTTCCTTAGCTCGTTTTACAATTATTGGAGCAATAATATCTCTAAGTAAAGTTGTTTTCCCTGTTCCTGGAGGTCCATTCACTGAAAACATTCCTTCTTGGTTACTTTCAGCTAAATTGTTAAAAATGTTATTTACTGCAAATTGTTGCATTAAACTTAAAGTATAATCAGAAGGCCAACATCCATCAGGATAATTATTTGGAGATAAATTATTCTTTAAGTTGTCAATTTTTTTAGAAACATCTAATCTGTTTGATTGCTTATTTAAACTACCATCTAAATACTGTTGAAAGGCTTTAGGAATTGACTTTTTGTCATAGGTAGAAATTATTTTTTCTAAATCTTTTATATAAAAACTATTAAGAATATCAGCAGTAGCTTTAGTTTCATTTTTAGTTTTAAATTTCTCTATCCTTTTTACATATATTTCTTTAGTAGGTTTTATACTCCAATTACTAAGTGTTTCAACCTTATCTTGAAATTTTAATAATTGACTATTACTAACAATAGTTGAAACCTTGATAACTTCTTCATTTGAGTTGGTTATTGTTTCTTTAAAATTTAGTTCTAAATATTCTTGTAAGCTATCCTTTATAGTTTCAAATGAAAGTTCCCAATTATCATTTTTTATTTTATTGTTTTCCAATTGACTTAGTGCCCAAGGTAACGTTGATACTCCAAAAGAATCATTGATGTATTTTCCTTCAATATCTAATTTTATTGTAGCAAAACAAATTTTTGAATTTCTGAAATTCTCATCTTTTTTTGTGTCTTTGAAGTAATTTTTCACAAACTCATTAACAACAGAAGAGTCGAATACACCTAAGTAGATTGTATATTCAATAGTTTTATTTGGATCCTCAGATTTTAAAGGCATTTTCCAAGGTTCTTTCTCAGTCAGTAGCTCAACATTTTTTTCAGAAGCTTTTGGTGTAGAAACAGGACTAAAATATTCTAATTTATGCCAGCAAGACAATAGTTTTTTATGTTCATTCATTTATTTGTATTTCGATTGTCTCCTTGTATGATGCACAACGGCTCGGCTATGGTTAGTGCGGGAATTAAAAGTTGTGAACTTTCGATTAAGCACTTAGCCAAAACTTTTTATTTTGTTTTATCTTTTTTGTTATAAAGCCAAATCAAAAGATTTGGCGGACTTCGTTTAAAGCTCTAAACTTTGAATTAAGCACCAAAACCCGTATTAACTATAGCCATTGTGTGTGCCCAGCATGGGCATCTATTATTTATCGAAGATAAATAATTAATCTAGAGGGTGCAAGTCCCTTATGGGCAGGGGTTACGCCTTGAACCATTAGTAAGTCGCAAGCTGGTTTATCGTGAGATATGCAGTGAAGGAAGCGAGACTACAAAGCTCGGTACTGAGGTACACGAATCGCATATTGAGGCTATTAGATCGGATAAGTAGGCACACCACTGCAAAGTCCAAAATGCTGTTTTTTTCAGTAGGTATCGAAATAGTAGATGCGGCAGGGATCGAGTGAAAGAAGATGTCATTACCTGGGGAGGTCTCCAGAGCCACGAGTTGGTTTTATGGAGAAGTCAGCAGAAGTCATAGTACTTATGGGAAACGAGTTGCAAATAGAAATTGCATAGGTCTCACAAGTAAGGAAGGACAGAACATTAAATCACGTTTAAATTCGATTAGGAGGCATTGCTAGCCTAATCTTAGGCAGACAGGAGTACAACAAATTATTTAAACCTATGATTGCATCGGTATTAGAAGCTACTAACCTTTATAAAGCAGAACGTCAAGTCTTGCGTAACAAGGGTGCTAGTGGAGTAGATGGAGTTAGGTATTGGGATCTTCCCGATTTTATACGGAAACACCGAACCAAGCTTCTAACCTCTATTTTGGATAATAGCTATACCCCCGATGGGATTTTAGGAGTCCGTATTCCCAAAGGTCAAGGTAAAACCAGACTTTTGGGTATTCCAACAGTAGTAGACAGGTGGTTGCAACAAGCGGTAAGCCAACAACTAATGACAAAGTTCGAATATGATTTTGAATCGTTTAGTTATGGTTTCCGTCCAAAGAAGAACATCCATAAAGCAGTGTTACAAGCACAGGGGTACATCAATGATGGATTTCAGGATATTGTAGATATTGATTTAGAAGGATTTTTTGATAAGGTAGACCACAGTATTTTACTACAATTAATTTACAACAAGGTACCATGTCCGATTACCCTTCGATTGATTCGTAAATGGCTACGATCTCCCATTGTTATAGATGGTAGGTTTTATAAACGCCGAAGAGGCATCCCTCAAGGAAGCCCACTAAGCCCATTATTATCTAATATCATGTTAGATGTTTTGGATAAGGAACTGGAAAGACAAGGGCTACGATATGTGCGCTATGCAGATGATTTTAGTGTCTATACAAAATCCAGAAGCAAAGCTAAAGAAGTTGGAAACAGGATTTATGTTTTTCTAAGAGAAAGACTTAAATTACCAATAAACAAGGCAAAAAGCGGTATACGCAGACCTGTAAATTTTGAGTTGCTAGGGCATGGATTTGTGCCGATCTACAAGAAAGGCATAAAAGGACAGTACCAGTTGGTTGTTAGTAAAAGTAGTTGGAATACATTTAAGCGTAATCTTAAAGGTTTGACCAAGAAAACCAAACCGATGTCCTTGATAGAACGATTGGACAGAATTACCCAAGTATGCAGAGGATGGGTCAACAATTATCGGTTGACCAACAGCTATACCAAGCTGAAAAAGCTAGACGAATGGTTACGCAATCGGTTACGGTATTGTATTTGGCATTATTGGAAAAAGGTAGAGAGAAAACGTAAGAATCTGATTCGATTAGGGATTAAACACGGACAAGCCTATGCTTGGAGTCGAACCCGAATGGGAGGCTGGGCAGTAGCCCAAAGTCCTATACTAGGTACTACTATTACCATATCCAGACTCAAAAGAAAAGGATACGTTCCTATGATTGACTACTTAAATGAGGAGCAAACTTCGATTTGGTGAACCGCCTGTTACGAGACCCGTATGGCAGGTGGTGTGTGAGGTGCACTCCGCTATCTAATGATGGCGGAGCCATCTACACGATTAGCCACAGTACTTATTCAGTGGCTTTAAATAATTGACCAAATATTCGTAAATCTAAGTTTGCTCCTATGAAAAAACCAACGTTCCATTCTTTCACTATATCAGTATCAATATTTCCTTCAAATTTTTCATTTCCAAAATCAAATTTATCATATCCAGAGATTGTGTTTCTTCTGCCATAGTGAGCTCCAAAAGCAACACTTCCTCCTCTTGCAAAGTCAAATTGAATTCCACCAATGAAATTCTCGAATTGGTCTTTATCTATTTGTGTTCCAACTAAAATTCCAAATCTTTCCGGGCTGAAAATTCCTCCAGATGGTGGAAATAAAAATGACCTTCCTTTTGGATAAAACACAGCATTTAGAGCAACTATTCCTCTCGTATTAACATCATCCGCAATTAATGTTGTTTCTCCATTTGAATTTGTGGATTCCTTTATATTAGAAGGGTTTTGTAATGTCGTCATAAATAAACCAGTCGATATACTTACGTGGTAAGTTTTAGCCACGTTTATTGTTCGTGTAATAATTACTGTTTCATTACTCGGGTCATCCCTTTTCTTTCTTTTTATTGTAAATGTAAATTCGGTTGTAAAAGGTCCTACTGTTGCATATACATATTCTTTTAAACTTGGTTCGCCACCATCAAACCCAAGAGGTTCTACATCTGTTTCATTTTGAATATTAAGAGTAGGTTTATATTCTCCTTGTACTGAAAATTCAAAAATTTCGGTAGACTCTGTTTGAGTATCTGTTATTAAATGAATTTTGTAAGTATTTTTTTCAGTTGCAGTGGTTGGGATTCCTGTTTCTATAGGATTTCCTTTGTCATCTATAAAAATATGAATTATCCCATTTTTCACAAGTAAGTTGCTTTTTTTATTATAGTGCTTTTTAAAATCAGATTCATATTTGGCAAGTACAAAGTCTCTATAATTGTCATAATTAAAAGTCTGAGAAAATGATTTAAATGAGAATGCAATTAGTAAGGCAAAAAGTAATTTAGTTTTCATATCTGTCTGGTTTTAGTTGGTTTGTATTGTGGCTAACAACGTTATATAGTTACCAAGGTACTCATATCCCTTAATTATTAAAAATATAGTTACCTCTATATTTTTAAAGCTCTAAAGTAAATTACTTTTTAGAAATAAGATTACGGATATCCGTATACAGGGATTATTTTCTAAAAAAAGAAGCAACGAACTTTCAGGACTTAAGGTTATAGAGAACTGAGGTTCTCTAAGTTCACCTTTCGTTTATAATGTTAACCAAAACTGAATTAATTCTTGATGTGGCAGAGGCTACTCGACTACCCGGGGTTTGGGGTTTGATATACTAGAGAGCTAAGGCTACTCTAAAGCCCGGGATTCGACAATATAGCTAACAGTTTCCTGATAGACTATTTAAATAAAGCGCAAACTTCGATTTGGTGAACCGCCTGTTACGAGACCCGTATGGCAGGTGGTGTGTGAGGTGCACTCCGCTATCTAATGATGGCGGAGCCATCTACACGATTGTAGTGCGTTTATTTTATTTTTTCGTAAATATGAAGATTTTTTTCGGAACCTTTTATTACTAAAAATTCTTCATTCACAGTTGGCGGAGTTGGATAGAAGCCTTTAGTTTTTCTTTGAGTTGGTTTTATACCATCACTCCATTCAATTTCAAAACTATAAGTGTTGAAAATTCCATATGAGTTTGGCAAAGTACTTATTCCATCTTTTGAACCAGTAAAAGTCAACATACCTTTGAGATATATACTTTTGGAAATCCACCAATTTCCATTTTTATATTCTCCAAAATCTTTCTTTATTTCAATTTTCAAGCTATTTAAATCTATCTGAAAATAATATCTACCATTTAAACATTTTAGTTTATTTTTCTTTTTATCTAAATATATAGAATCCCAAATTAAATTTTTCGTCAAAGAAGTATTGGATAAGTTATAAAAGTCTTTAAATTCAATGCTTTTTATATCTAAACTTGATATTAAACCGTTTTCAAATAAAATAAGAAACTTGTCTTTATACAGTCCTAATGTTTTTTTAATTTTTATATTTTTCTTTAAGATATCATATGTTTTTATTGTTCTGTTTAAGGAATAATTTATTAATTCCATTTTTTTATTATCCCAAAATAAAGCAAGTTCTGAATTTATTATACAAAAGCCATATGGATTTATGTTTCCAGTCCATAACATTTCATTATTGTTTAAATCTATAATGTTAGTTATCGTGTTAAATTCTTTGTCATAGGAAAGAGCAATCACTATATTCTCTGTATTATCTCTAATCATTTTTTTGACAAAAGGGTTATCATTTATTTGGGATAAATTTTTGTCAAACATCAAAGTGCTTTCAAATCCATCTTTTTTAGAGAAAAACTCAACAAAAACCTTATTCTGAATCTGTGTTAGCCTTGAAATATCTCCTGGTATTTGTATTTTTTTACTTTTACCATATATGGTCAAAGTGTCATTTACTCCAAATATTAAATTTTCATCTAAAATATAGTCCCCATTTACATTATTAAATTCATCAATTTTTTTATACATATTTTATGGATACTTTTAATGCACTACAACGGTTAGTAATCGAGTAGGCAAAGGGAATTTCACCCTAAGCCTCTCCCAGAACCGTGCATGAAAGTCTCCCCTCACACGGCTCTTGTTATACAAATCTAAGCGATTACATTAATATGTGAAAATTGCCAATGGTAAAATAAGTTAGGATATTGTTTCCTAACAGTTGCTAACCATTTATACCCTTTTCTAATACTGGTTTTGTAACGCTTATACCTTTTCCTTGCCCACCAAACCAATCGCTGACTTAATAACCTGAAAACTTTGGTGAGTTCATACATTTTGAATTTACCATAGTAACCTACCCATCCTCTTATCATTGGATTTAAGTATTGAGCAACCCCTACAATGCTTTTAAAAGTCAATTTACCTACATTGAGTTCTTCAAGTTTATCTGCAATTCGTTTTCTTGAACTAATACTTATGGCACAATCATACCCTAAAAATAACGCTTTCTTTTTCTTTGAAAATGCCGTTCTAGGTTGAAAAGAATATCCTAAGAAATCAAATTTTACTTTTGGATAATCACCTCTTCTACGATGGTCTCTGCAATAGACTATTTTTGTCTTTTCTGGATGTAACTCCAATCTTACAGATGTCATCCTTTGATGTATCTTTTGCAGTACTTGTTCTGCTTGGGCTTTACTTCTACAATGTACTATTACATCATCGGCATAACGTGTAAATAGCACATTTTCACCTGTGTTTTCTAACCATTTATCAAAAGCATAGTGTAGAAATAAATTAGCCAATAATGGACTGATTACTCCTCCTTGGGGTGTTCCCATTCCTTGCTTTTGAAGTAATTCTCCAGATGTTGTAAAAACGGGTGCTTCCAACCATCGTTTAATGTAAAGTAGTATCCATTTTTCAGGTACATGCTTCTTTACAGCTAACATCAATTTGTTGTGGTCAATAGTATCAAAGAATCCCTTGATATCAAGGTCTATCACCCAATCTTGCTTCCAACAGTTCTCTCTTACCTTTGATAATGCCTGATGGGCATTTCTCTTTGGTCGATAGCCGTAAGAATTTGGGCTAAATACTGCCTCTAATCTTGGTTCGATAAACATTTTAACCGCCATTTGCCCAACCCTGTCGCTTATTGTAGGAATTCCTAATTTACGGATACTTCCATCCTTTTTGGAGATTTCTACTTCTTTGACTGGTGGTGGAAAATAGCTCCCTGATGCCATACGATTCCATAATTTGTACAGATGGTTATTTCGATTTGCATCAAATTCTTGCATATCTATCGCATCCACTCCTGCACTTCCTTTATTGGAACGCACTTGTTGATAAGCCTGCCAAATTATTTGACGGCTTATCGGTATTGATTTTGTTTCATTCCATAAAGTCATCCTCACTTTTTGTAAGTTGGTAAATAAAATAAAACGGTACAACTTAACCCCTTCGCTTCATTCCCATTACAGAAACTTCAGCACTACTACGGGTTAATCTGCCACTACATACACTATCGGTTTTCTGCCTCTAGGGTGTGCCTATTGTACATTTCCCTTATCATTTGTATGCAGCTTCCCAAGTTCCGTAAATAAGCCTAAATAAAGTTCTTGCCACCTGAATGACGCCAGCCTTACAGAAAATAAATAGGTTTCCTCTGTAATTAATAGTATCCCTACTATTACTTTTAACTCCGTATCATACTTCGTAGCTTTTGACTGGAGGTTCCTACTTCTCGACACCTCTTCAGTGGTTCACTTACGTTCAACTCCTTTATTCGCACCTGCTAATCTCTTGGATTAGATTCTCCTAAACGCTCAGTACCAAGACTATTAATCAAAGCACCTTTAGGGGGTTTAGAGCCATCGCCTATACAACGACTCTGATGGGTCTACCATCATCTTATCTACAGCATTCAACCTTTTATTGCCGTGGTTGATTCTTGGCACACTATGGCAAGTAGGGCAGTAGAAAGCAATAAACTTTCAAGGTTGTACTTAGCCAAAGCGTTGTATTTTGTTTTTATCTTATTCATTTTTAAAAGCCAAATCAACGATTTGGCGGGGTTTGTAAATAGCACTGAACTTTCGTAAACCACCGAACGCCCTATTTGCTATATACAGTGTTACCAGCTTTTTCCTACTCAACAGACCAAACGCCAGCCATATAAGGGACATACTGAGCTTTAAATGCCGTTACAAATTCACAGGTAGTAGTGATTTGATTTGGTAAAGTTAAGGTACCATTGGTGTATCGTTCTTTGTAGCTGTCTACAAAATGATCATATATATCTTTATAGTCATTATTTGTTTCGGTAGCGACATTAAAAGTTGCTTTCTGCCCTTTTACGAATTTGAACCATTGACGATAAAACTTCACATTATTGCTATCCTCATAGTTTCGAAAGTTCGTTTCAAAGTCATTACTTTTTCCAGCTATTATAAAGTAGCATTTTTCCTGAGAATGATGATTTGCCATAGCCATTCGAATCAGGTCATTAAATAATCTTCTTTTTTCTGACAGATGACGAGTACTAGTTTTTGCCAACTTCAATTCAAAAGCATTTATGATTTTATCGGTTGAAGCTCTGTGAATAGTTTCATTATTGGTTATTGTTAGGTCAATTAGTCGATTTGAGAAGTCAGGATGAGATAATTCTAATTCGATTGTGTTTATATGTGCTCCACCATTATTTACTAGGTAATCTGAAAGCGGATATTTTAGAGCATCCTCGTTCATCATAAACGCTCTTCCAATTTTATCTTGAAAACCTAGCCAATGTTCAAGAGCACCTCCTAATTTACTTTCGTCCATGTTATAACCTGTGAGTATTAGGGTCAAAATCCATTTGATTCATTTCATTAATTCCAGACATAACAACCCTAGTCCATGGGTTATCCATGTTAATATCAATAAATTCATTATACCCTTTATTGGCGACATAAGTGGAGACGGCTTGATCAAGGATAGCCACGGGATCTTCCTCTCCCAAATACGTTATTACAGCTATTTTACCTGTTCTTCCATGAGTTAAGGTAATCTCGCTTTCTTGTATCTTAATTTGTCCCATTATTTAAAAGTTTTTTTGTTTTAACTAGTCTTTACGTGTGCAAGCACTTCAAATTTAATTCTATTTTGACTTGAGGTTGAAGCGGATTTTGAAGTCGATGCTCCAGCACTAAACACTTGAACTACCGAAACTTTCCCCCCTAAATCATCTTTGTTTTCTTCATTGGTAGTAATTGCGATATCAAAATCAATTTTTGTGTATTGGTCTCGCACACCTTCGCTAGAATTACTTTTTGCTTTAACATAAGAGCTTCCTTCAAGAATCCCGTCTGTTACTTGTTTGATAGTTTCTGATATAAAGTCTTTTAATTCCATCTATTTTTTTTCAGTTGCTGGTAACGATTACTGTATGTTTTCGTGGCTGAATTCAAGGTAGTGAAATTTCGGTTTACCACGTAGTCAATCTGCAAGATTGACTTGCTAAATTTGTCCTCCGAAGCTAGTCAATCTTGCAGATTGACGGGATTTCTACGAAGAACCAAAGCCTCGAAAACCACTAACCAGCCATGAAATATACAGCGTGTTACCAGCTTTTTATCTTTTTTTAATCCCACCAGACATAAACTATTTTTTTGCCTTGGTAGCCATTGTTTAAACCAATGATTCTCTCATCTTCTGTATATTCAACTTCATCAGGCTGAAGATCCTTTACTTTTTCGGCAACTTCTTCTTTTGAAATATCACCTACAAAATAAATAATGTCAGTATAAAACCATTCATTATCATTAAGTCGATTATTTTCATAAATCATCACATCCTTCAATTCCGCAAATGCTCCGATTATACGTGTGTCATTTTCAATGTTTTTTAAGCTCTTATAATATTCACTTACGTTCAATTTGGTGTCCAGATTAGGTGCAATAGACGCATCGTCATTATTACCGTCAAAAAACTCATCAAGGGTCAAAAAAACGGGATTAGATAAGTTCGGGAAGTTTAGTAGATCATATTTTTTTACAAGAACGTCCCTCTTGATTTCATCTACTTCAAAAGTCAGTTCATTTTGAGTTGTCGATTCTGAATTTAATTGTTGTCCGTTTTTAGCACATCCAAAAAGTCCGACCAACCAAGAAATTAAGCTCATATAAAATATCGTTTTTGTCATTTTTATTGCTGGTAACGTCTAGGCATCGAGTAGGCAAAGGGAATTTCACCCTAAGCCTCTCCCAGAACCGTGCATGAAAGTCTCCCCTCACACGGCTCTTGTTATACAAATCTAAGCGATTACATTAATATGTGAAAATTGCCAATGGTAAAATAAGTTAGGATATTGTTTCCTAACAGTTGCTAACCATTTATACCCTTTTCTAATACTGGTTTTGTAACGCTTATACCTTTTCCTTGCCCACCAAACCAATCGCTGACTTAATAACCTGAAAACTTTGGTGAGTTCATACATTTTGAATTTACCATAGTAACCTACCCATCCTCTTATCATTGGATTTAAGTATTGAGCAACCCCTACAATGCTTTTAAAAGTCAATTTACCTACATTGAGTTCTTCAAGTTTATCTGCAATTCGTTTTCTTGAACTAATACTTATGGCACAATCATACCCTAAAAATAACGCTTTCTTTTTCTTTGAAAATGCCGTTCTAGGTTGAAAAGAATATCCTAAGAAATCAAATTTTACTTTTGGATAATCACCTCTTCTACGATGGTCTCTGCAATAGACTATTTTTGTCTTTTCTGGATGTAACTCCAATCTTACAGATGTCATCCTTTGATGTATCTTTTGCAGTACTTGTTCTGCTTGGGCTTTACTTCTACAATGTACTATTACATCATCGGCATAACGTGTAAATAGCACATTTTCACCTGTGTTTTCTAACCATTTATCAAAAGCATAGTGTAGAAATAAATTAGCCAATAATGGACTGATTACTCCTCCTTGGGGTGTTCCCATTCCTTGCTTTTGAAGTAATTCTCCAGATGTTGTAAAAACGGGTGCTTCCAACCATCGTTTAATGTAAAGTAGTATCCATTTTTCAGGTACATGCTTCTTTACAGCTAACATCAATTTGTTGTGGTCAATAGTATCAAAGAATCCCTTGATATCAAGGTCTATCACCCAATCTTGCTTCCAACAGTTCTCTCTTACCTTTGATAATGCCTGATGGGCATTTCTCTTTGGTCGATAGCCGTAAGAATTTGGGCTAAATACTGCCTCTAATCTTGGTTCGATAAACATTTTAACCGCCATTTGCCCAACCCTGTCGCTTATTGTAGGAATTCCTAATTTACGGATACTTCCATCCTTTTTGGAGATTTCTACTTCTTTGACTGGTGGTGGAAAATAGCTCCCTGATGCCATACGATTCCATAATTTGTACAGATGGTTATTTCGATTTGCATCAAATTCTTGCATATCTATCGCATCCACTCCTGCACTTCCTTTATTGGAACGCACTTGTTGATAAGCCTGCCAAATTATTTGACGGCTTATCGGTATTGATTTTGTTTCATTCCATAAAGTCATCCTCACTTTTTGTAAGTTGGTAAATAAAATAAAACGGTACAACTTAACCCCTTCGCTTCATTCCCATTACAGAAACTTCAGCACTACTACGGGTTAATCTGCCACTACATACACTATCGGTTTTCTGCCTCTAGGGTGTGCCTATTGTACATTTCCCTTATCATTTGTATGCAGCTTCCCAAGTTCCGTAAATAAGCCTAAATAAAGTTCTTGCCACCTGAATGACGCCAGCCTTACAGAAAATAAATAGGTTTCCTCTGTAATTAATAGTATCCCTACTATTACTTTTAACTCCGTATCATACTTCGTAGCTTTTGACTGGAGGTTCCTACTTCTCGACACCTCTTCAGTGGTTCACTTACGTTCAACTCCTTTATTCGCACCTGCTAATCTCTTGGATTAGATTCTCCTAAACGCTCAGTACCAAGACTATTAATCAAAGCACCTTTAGGGGGTTTAGAGCCATCGCCTATACAACGACTCTGATGGGTCTACCATCATCTTATCTACAGCATTCAACCTTTTATTGCCGTGGTTGATTCTTGGCACACTATGAAAAGTAGCGGATTTTAGGCACTAACTTTTCGTATTTGTACTGACTAAATTTATAAAATTCATTTCCGTTTAAGCACCAAAACCGCTATTTTTTATATACGTTGTTGTGTGTAGTGCTTTTCCACAAATTAATTTTATAGATTTTTTATACTATTTATTAGCCAGTTTATAAATAATCAATCGATTGTAGAATGTAAATATGTCAGTTAGTTAAATTAAAATATATCATAATTTCAGAGAATTAAGTGGGTTTTTTATACAAAAACTGACTCTGTTTATTTGTATCCTTCCGTCTAAGTACATCTTGATTTGATTTATGCTTGCGGCTATTTTTG
>NZ_CDSBKO010000082.1:0-17123 GCF_977115655.1 Aquimarina sp. | reverse complement strand
ATCGAGGGTTGCAACCCTCGATATTTTTTTGTTACACACTTCGTGGCTTAGTGCCGGATCACACAGTATAACTTATATTAGGGTAGTACTATTACACAAGATACATCTCCTGTAATTGTCCAACCTTTACTATTTACCAATATGCTTCTGGCAGAAGTTGCATCGCAATAGGTTAATCCTGCTGCCCCAAAATCAACAAATGACCGTAAATTAGGTAATGCTGCCCATTTGGTAAGAATTTTGTCATAATTAGCTCCAGAAATTTTGGTATTATCCAACATATTTGCCATATCTGTAACCTTACTCACATCCCAGGTGCTCAAATCCCCTTCAAAAGAGTTTGCATCCCGAAACATGCTCCTCATAATAGTAACCCCACTTACATTCCAAGAACTTAAGTTTCCATTAAAAGATAAAGCTTTAAAAAACATATATCTCATATCTATCACTTTGCTTACATCCCATGCGCTAATATCCCTGTTAAAAGATCTTGCCTCATAAAACATATCTCTCATATTACCAACATTACTTACGTTCCACCCACTAATATCACTATTAAAAGCATTGGCACGAACAAACATTGCTATCATATTACTAACCTTGCCTACATTCCAATTACTAATATCCCCATTAAAAACAATAGCACTCTCAAACATTCCAGACATATTAACCACGTTACTTACATCCCAATTATTAAGATCTGAGTTAAATGCTATACATCTACCAAACACCCCTGACATATTGGTAACCTTACTTACATCCCAATTATTAAGGTTTGCATTAAACTTGCTACAACCAGAAAACATATTGGTCATATCGGTCACTTTTGACAGGTTAGGTATATCTGTGGCATTATACGTCATGTTTTTACAACCACGAAAAGCATCTGCCATGGTTTCCCATACATTATCTCCCCATTGCTCGATTGTTTGTAGTTTTTCTGCATCTGAAGTTATTGTGGTTTTAATCATAGGAAATACCCCAGAAATAGAAACAGTATAAGTTCCTGCGGTTGCATACGTGTGGCTTTTGGTAGTGATTTGGCTATTATTTTCGACAGTACCATCTCCCCAATCTATAGTATAATCATAGTTATTACGTTCTTTATCTTGCTGAAAAGTAATGGTTTCATTTGCCATAGTTGTTTTCCAGGTAGTGATAAAAGGCTCTGCTACATTTTCTACCGTAATGGTAATATCTGCACTAACTTTATTTTTGCCATCAGACACCTCTACAGTAATTGTATATGAAGAGGTGGTTTCATAATCCAATTTTTTATCGGTTACCAAACTAAGTTCTCCTGTATCTGTAAGCTCGAAAAGATCATTGCTGTTTTGAGTTAATGTAAATGTAAGTGCTCCGCTTTCAGGATCTGTAGCTACAATGCTACCTATCACTACATCATCTTTGATGTCTTCTTTTGCAGTAAAGGTTTGCGCGCTAATTACAGGAGGCCGGTTAACCACCTCGTTATCATCCACATCGTTTATTTTTACAGTAATTTTTGCTTCTTTTGATATTTCACCACTTTTTACTAATGCTACTCCAGTAATAGACGTATAAGTTTCAAAATCAAATAGCGATGCATTTTTAACTTTTAGTTCCCCTGTTTTAACATCTATAGACATAGCGCCCTCAGGAGTTTGGGTAGTAAGGCTATAAGAGACTTCTCCTTCACTGGATTTTCCTGTTACTTTTCCTATACTTTGCCCTTCTGTAGGGTTTTCATCTATAGCAACAGAAAAATCTTCTGTAGTCACCGTAACCTGCATTACATTTTCATCATCTTTACTACATCCAATACTTAACATTGCCAACAATGACAAGGTTATTAGATTTGTTTTAATTTGTCTTAATTTCATCATTTTTACTTTGTTTTTGAGGCTTACCTCCTTGATTTAAAAATCAAGAAAGTGTACGTGATTTTGTTTCTAATAATTTATATTTTGATACAAACCTAACAAGATGTACACTCCAAAAAGTGGTTGCTTTATATTTGCTATGCCCTGTTGGGTATTTGCTATGTTTTAATTGATATTTGTTTTTAAAGAATTTCTTGGCTTCCTAAATGGAAGGTGGCAAAAAATCCTTTTCTTCGGAAAGGGTTTAGAGCTTGTCTCCAACTTGATTCAGGAATAGGGTAAATCAAAAAAGAGGCTATCAAATACGACAACCTCTCTTAATAATGGTATTCTTTTTTCTTTATCTATGACAGTCAATATCTCCTGTAATTGTCCAGCCTTTATCATTCACTAATATGCTTCTGGCAGAAGTTGCATTGCAAAAGGTTAACCCTTGTGCCCCAAAACTTACATTGGATTGCAAATTTGGCAATGCAGCCCATTTGGTAAGAAGTTTATCATAATCCGCCTCAGAAATTTTAGTATAATTTAACATATTATACATATTGGCAACCCCTTGAACATCCCAACTACTAATATCCTTGCTATACGAAGTGGCTCTTTCGAACATAAATGCCATATTGGTTACTTTACTTACGCTCCAAGTACTCAAATCGCCATTAAAAGCAGTTGCTTCTCGAAACATAGACTCCATATTTACAACCTTGCTTACGTTCCAGTTACTTAAATCCCCATTAAATAAAAATGCTTTTTGAAACATACCGGACATATCTTCAACCTTGCTCACATCCCATTTACTAATATCCCCGTTAAAAGACGCTGCCAGTGCAAACATCCTTCTCATACTTGCCACATTACTTACGTTCCATTCACTTATATTTCCATTAAAAGAGCTGGCCCCAGAAAAAACCCCTTGCATGTTTACAACATTACTCACATCCCAATTGTTAAGATCTGCATTGAACGTTTTACAGCCACTAAACATAGCATTCATGTTCGTAACTTTTGAAAGGTTAGGTATATCTGTTGCTTTGTAGGTCATGCTTTCACAGCCTGAAAAAGCATATTCCATAGATTCCCATTCATTATCCCCCCATTGCTCAATCGTTTGTAATCTATCTGCACCTCTAATATCATCAATCTTGATTGCAGGAAATTTTCCTGAAACAGATATGGTATAAACTCCTGCAGTAGTATATCTATGGTTTTTAGTAGTGGTTTGATTAGTTTCTACAGTACCATCTCCCCAATCTATAGTGTAATCATAATCTGTTCTTGTATTATCCAGTTGAAAAGTAATGTTTTCATTTGCCGTAATTGTTTTCCAGGTAGTGATAAAAGGCTCTGCTACATTTTCTACTGTAATGGTAATCTCTGCATTAACTTTATTTTTACCATCAGATACCTCTACGGTAAGGGTATATGAGGTAGTGGTTTCATAATCCAGTTTTTTATCTGTAGCCAAGCTTAGTTCGCCGGTAGCGGTTAACTCAAAAAGATCATTACTGTTTTGGATAAGTACAAAGGTAAGTGCTTTACTTTCCGGATCTGTAGCTACAATATTACCAATCACTACATCGTCTTTAATGTCTTCTTTTGCAGTAAAAGTTTGCGCGCTAATTACCGGTGCTTTATCCGCCTCGGCTACAGGAGGTGGTGTTGGTGTTTCTGTCTGGGGTTGTGCATCATCATCTTTACTACATGATAAAATTAATAACCCTATAAAAACCGCTATTATATATTTAATTTTTGTTTTCATTTAAGTAATATTTTTTATACAGATTGTTTATAAATACACTACATATTTGCTTTTTACTGTTCGTGTTTTGCCTATCTATAACAATCCCATTTATTATTTTTCTTTATTTTTAATCCACGTTGTGGTGTAATTTTCGGGCTTACACCGAGATAATTGATAAAATGTTGAGCCTAGAAATTATCTTTTGCCAGATTCATTATTTCTTCATCGGTAAGTGCCCTATTGTAAAACAGTATATCATCCATTGCTCCCTGAAAGATTTCACTTCTTCTTTGATTAGCTCCTATATATATGTATTCCTGAGTAGTTGGTTTAAGAAAATTAGTAGATTGGCTTCCTACTGTACTATGTCTACCATCCGTAAAGATTTGCAACGATCCGTTAGTTACTCGAAAAACAATATGCATCCATTGATTTAATTCACCATCCCCCCCTTGCTTCATTATACCGCTATCTGACGTGGTTCCTATATTAGTAACAGTTCGTCCTTCTGGTTTTCTATTACTTATATACCCTTCGTATCTTGGCAGGTTACCATCAAGTTTTGTAATTATATTTCCGTCATTTGCAGTATTATACACCCATACAGATATGGTATACGATTGCAGGTCATTGGTAAAGCCTGAACTAATCTCTAAAAATGCGTTATTAAAATTGTATGCTTTACCTTCGTTTCCAAACCGGTCTTTTGTAGCTATCAACGAACCTGCTTGCTGAATAGCTTTTACCTGATTTCCGGTTGCATCACTAAACGTATTATCATTCAAGGTATAATGAGCAATCAAACCGCTGTTTATAAAAGTTTTACCATTGTCTGTCAAAGTTACATTAACATTAAAAGTAGTGGTTAATTCATCAACAGAAACCTCATAAGTAGCAGATAAACTAGTTCTGCTTTCAAAATCAAAAAGTAAAGGGTTCTTTGCTTTTAGTTGTATTGAATTAGGAATACTCTCAACATCAAAACCAAATGCTCCTTCTACAGATTCTGAAAGAAGTTTAACCGCAAACACATTTTGTGGAACTCCTTCAATTTTTACTTCGGTGTTTCCTAGTATAATATTATCTCTCTGAGGGTTTTCTTCTATAGTGATATTCAAATCTGCCACATATAATTCTACTACATTTTCTACTGTAATGGTAATCTCTGCACTCGCTTTATTTTTACCATCAGATACTTCTACAGTAAGGGTATGTGAGGTAGTGGTTTCATAATCCAGTTTTTTATCTGCTATCAGGCTTAGCTCCCCGGCAGCTGTAAGTTCAAAAAGGTCATTATTGTTTTGGGCAAGTGTAAACGTAAGTGCTTTACTTTCTGGATCTGTGGCTACAATACTACCAATCACTACATCATCTTTGATATCTTCTTTTGCAGTAAAAGTTTGCGCACTAATTACCGGTACTTTATCCACCTCGGCTACAGGAGGCGGTGTTGGTGTTTCTGTCTGTGGTTGTGTATCATCATCCTTACTACATCCAATAGATAATACGGCTATCATGGTCATGGCCAGCATACTTGCTTTAAATTGTCTTTTTTTCATCATTTTTACATTTTTTTGAGGCTTATTCCCTGGTTTAAAAAACGAGAATATATACGTAATTTTGTTTCTGATAATTTATATTTTGATACAAACCTAGAAAGATATTTACTGCAAAAAGCAGTTGTTTTATATTCGCTATATGTTACCGGATATTCGTTATATTTTACTTGATATTTGTTTTTACGGGAAATCCATATTATTAAGCCTGCATTATGCATCAAAAAATCTATTACAGTTCAAAACGGTTTCAAAACATATCTCTTTGTTATGTTTCTAAAATGAATCTCACCCTTCAATAAACTCAGGACAAACTAAAGGTCAGAACTCATTTTGGTACAGTGTTATTAATGAGTGGTTCATGTTTTTCATTAGAGTGACAAATCAACTTATCCTTATATTGTATATTTTTTTGTCCTGTGCAGAGCAATTACCTTGGGGAAATGCCGCAAATTATACCCCACAATATGGATCAAAACGAAATGCATTCACATAACACACTGAAAATAAATTAAATACAAATAAAAAAACTTAACAACTTTTATTTTTATCAGGATATCTGCTATACTAATTTAATATCTTTTTTATCTGAAGGGTCAAGAACAGCTGCTTTTACATCTACATTGGCCTCCACTTTATATTTTGATTTTTCGTTGGATACAAATTTGCTCACCTTTCCGAGTTTACCAACAGCTCCTCCCTTTTCTGCCAATGAATCTGCTTTAGATTTTAATAGCTTAAATGGCAAAATAAAAGGGATTTCTTTTACTTCTCCTGGCTTAATAAAATATGTGTCAGAAAACTTGACCACACCCAAATCAAAAGATTCTGTATTCGTGTTATCCCCTCTTCCTGTTGTAAACTCTTCTACTAATTTGATTTCAACTTCAATAATTTCTTGTTCACTTTTTGTGGTTAATATAACTTTGCCTTCTATTTGTTCGCCTTCTTTAGAAACATGTCCCGGAATTTGCAAGGCTACTTTTACCCCTCCAATACCAAGTTTACTTTTTACTTTATCAAAAAATCCCATACTTATTAGTTTAAATTAATTTATAAATAACCTCAGAGCAAACTCATGAGGTATACTTTTCAAAATATATTTTGTTTTCAAGGCTTGCCTCGGTAAATCATACCCAAAAAAAGGATTGAATACTATTTACTTTTATATTTATATTTATACCTTTTTAACTTTGAAATAGCACTAATATATTATTTCTTTTTCCTCTATTCTTCGTTAAAAAAGATAACGGTAACTACAGCTATGCTTGATACCAGATCAAGTCTGGCAAAAGCTTTTTGCCTTGAATACTTAAAAAATAAATTCAATTTCTATACGCACTATTTCAAAGTTAAAATGGTATTAATTATCTTTTTGTTGAATTTTATACAGCTTCAATAGGTTCTGTAGTTCACTTATCTTACTTTCTACATCTTCAATATTTGTGTTTTTTTCTCCAGATTTAACTTGATCTTCAAGTAACATTTCATTTTTTGCTTCATCCATACCATTCATAATAACCCCAATAAATAAGTTTAAAAAAATCATAGTTCCGATAAGGACAAATGATACGAAGTAAGTAACAGAAAGTGTTAAAGAGTTTTTTGAATTTACACAAAGGTTCATGTTTCCTTCATACCCATAATTTTCGCAACCAAACATGTTTATATACATAATATCTGTCCAATCTTCTAATGTTACCACTCTAAACAATGACAGCATTGATCTTTGTAAATCTTGAAAATGTATTGGGTCATTTTCTGAAAAGAAGAACACACCTGCTACAGCATAAATATAAAAAAGCAATAATAGCAGGATAGAAACATATCCCATAGAAGGTATACTTTTTAACAAAGCCCCTACCAGCATTTGAAGTTTTGGTAATGCTTTTATCAGTTTTAAAACTCTTAATAAACGCAGTAAACGCAATATAGCAATTGAGCTTCCTCCAAAAGGAAGAAATGCAGCTGCTACAATTATAAAATCAAAAACATTCCAGCCATCTGTAAAATAAAGCCAGGGCTTTTTTCCTTCTGCAATAATTTTCACAAGGATTTCTATAATAAAAACCCCTAAAATTATTTTATTTAATAACTCTAATACAATTTCATGTTTTAAAGAAAACTTAGGGTAAGTTGCAATCCCTACCAAAACACCTGCAATTAAAATCGCAATTGTAACCAGGTTTTGAAACCATTTACTTTTACTTATTGATTCACAAAAATTTACCATAACCGTTTTATTTGGCAACAACTCATTAATTAAGCCTATGTATTAGGCACTGGCTATAAAGGCTTTAAACACAACAGAAACTAATGTTTTCTTAATTTTTGCTAAGCATTATAAACCTTAATAAATTGTTTTTTATATATTTTGCGTTTAGCAACACATATATCTTCTTTTAATCGCAACCTATAAAAGTTTAAATCACATTTTGTCTCTAAATAATTGATATTTTGACACAAACCTAAAAAGATCTTTTCTATAAAAAACCGTTGTTTGATATTCGCTATACTTTGTTGGGTATTTGCTATAGCTTAGTTAATATTTGTTTTTACAGGAGGCAGAGTCATAGTTATATTTTGATTGTTCCATTTTGACCTTAGGGTCAAAAACCAAGATTCTACTATTTAGATTCCAATTTTCATAGGAATGACAATTTCAACGATAACCCCAGCACAGACCAATAGAGGAATAATTTTTTATTATAACAATTTAACACTAAACAAAAAAAGGAGGTTGTCTATAATTAGACAACCTCCTTTGGTTATGTAAATAAATATCAATCATTTATCTAGGGCAAGGCTTATCTCCATCAATTGTCCACCCTTTATTATTAATCAAAGTATTTCTAGCAGAAACTGCATCACAATAAACTAATCCTTCTACTCCAAAAGTTACATTAGATTGCAAATTTGGTAATGCTGCCCATTCGGTAAGAAGCTTGTCATAATCGGCTCCAGAAATTTTAGTATCATCCAACATATTTTCCATACCTGTAACCTTACTCACATTCCATTTACTGAGATCACTATTAAAAGAAGTAGCACCGTTAAACATATACCCCATATAAGTTACATTACTTACATTCCAAGTACTTAAATCCCCATTAAAAGAAGTAGCATTATGAAACATGAACCCCATATAAGTTACATTACCCACATTCCAAGTACTTAAATCCCCATTAAAAGAAGTAGCATTTTTAAACATATACGCCATGCCAGTTACATTACTTACGTCCCAGTTACTCAAATCTCCATTAAAAGAAGTAGCTCCTACAAACATACTATTCATATCAGTTACCATAGAAAGATTAGGTATATCTGTCGCATTGTATGTCATGTTTTCACAGCCACCAAAAGTTCCTGTAAAAAATTCCCATTTATTATCTCCCCACTGCTCTATGGTTTTAATTTTCTTCTTACTATCTTCTAATACTCTAAACGCAGGAAATATTCCTGATATAGAAACCGTATAAACACCTGCTTCTTTATAGTCATGATTTGACGAGTCAGTCTTATTATTCTCAATGGTTCCATCACCCCAATCTATGGTGTAATCATATATGAAATTATTATTAATCTTAATAGTAACCTTTTCATTAGCAGTAGTAGTTTCCCAAGTGGTAATAAAAGGTTCTACTACATTTTCTACAGTAATCGTAATATCTGCACTCGCTTTATTTTTACCATCTGATACTTCTATAGTGAGGGTATGTGAAGTAACTGTTTCAAAATCTAGTTTTTTATCTGTAGCCAAGCTTAGTTCGCCGGTAGCGGTTAACTCAAAAAGATCATTACTGTTTTGGATAAGTACAAAGGTAAGTGCTTTACTTTCCGGATCTGTAGCTACAATATTACCAATCACTACATCATCTTTAATATCTTCTTTTGAAGTAAAAGTTTGCGCGCTAATTACCGGTGCTTTATCCGCCTCGGCTACAGGGGGTGCCGTTGGTGTTTCTGTCTGGGGTTGAGTATCATCATCCTTACTGCATCCAATAGATAATATGGCTATCATCAATACAGCCAATACGCTTAGTTTAATCTGTCTTAGTTTCATCAAATTTACTTTCATTTTTGAGGCCTATTCTCTGGTTTAAAAAACCAAAAAAGTGTACGTAATTTTGTTTCTAATTAGTTTATGTTTTGATGTAAATCTAGAAAGATCATTATTAAAAAAAGTGGTTGTTTTATATTTGCTACAGGTTACGGAGTATTTACTGTGTTTTAATTGATATTTGTAGTGTATTGATGAGATTTAGGATAATCTTGTATAAAAACCCAAAGCCTCAAGAAAATAAGGGCTTATAGATTATGCCTTTTTAACTTTGAAATAGTATTACCCTATATTTAAGTCAAGGATGAAATAAATATTTTGAAATTACTTAAAAAAATCGACAAGAAAACAATTTTATTAAGAAGCTAACCTCTTAATAGTAAATTAAACAAACCTATAAAAAGCAAGAAGTAGAATTGTGTTTAAATCTTTTTTATTATTTCAACCAGCTCTCTGGTTAATGATCTTCTGCTATATTTTTCTACTCCGATAACATGGGATTTTAATTTTTGCTCTTGAAAGTCATTAAAGTACTGAAGCAATTGTATTTTCATCTTTTCATATTCATGATATTCAAAAAAGACTCCTGAATTCGTTTCTTTAATAATTTTGGATATATCTGCACTTGCTGGACCTAGTGCTATAATTGGTCTTTGAGAAACCATATATTCAAACAGCTTACCAGGTATAATACATTTTGTTTCTTTACTATCAATTTCAATTAATAATAAAACCTGAGAGCTTCTTTGAATTTGAATAGCTTCTGTGTGGGGCACATACCCTTTTAACACTAAGAAATCAGACAATCCTACATCTTTTATAGACGATAGCACATCCTCACTCACAGCTCCTACCAATTGTAGCTGAAATGCTTCTGCAAATGCTTTATTTTCTTGTGTTAATTCATATAAGCCTTTCCACAAAAGTTTTGGATCTCTACCCGATAATAACGATCCTATATGCGAAACTGTAAATTTAGTATCTAAAACTGTTTGAGGAATCGATTCTTTATCAAAACCATTAGTAATTACAGAAACTGGTGTATTCGTTAAACTTTGAAACTCTTTTTGAGTAGTAAAACTAGTTACTACTATATGATCTGCAGTTTGTAAAACTTCTTTTTCTAAACGTTTATGTTTTTGTACAGATCGTTTAGTTAACTTTAATTTATCATGATATCCAATGGTAGTCCAAGGATCTCTAAAATCTGCCAACCATTTAACTCCAGTTTTGTTCTTTAACTCCCTCCCTATTAAATGCACACTATGTGGAGGGCCTGTCGTTATAATAGTATCTATTGATTTTTTTGAAATATAATCTTTTAAATATTTCGCAGAGGGTTTAACCCAAAACTTGCGGGCATCAGGAATAAAAAAATTACCGCGAATAAATAATAAAAGCTTTTGTATAAAAGATTGTTTTGCTTCACCAGCAATAATACCTTTACTTATGGTTTTGCTTTCTTTTTTAGAAAAAATCTCTGCAAATCGATAGGGTTCAAAAATGGGTTGTTTTAGTATTTCTATTCCTTCTGGAATTTCGGATACCAAAGAACTATCTTCTAAGGGATAAGTTGGGTTCTCTGGTACATATACTACTGGCTCTATACCAAAATCTCTAAAATACTTTACAAACTTAAGCCAGCGTTGTACTCCGGGACCACCAGCAGGTGGCCAATAATATGTAATGATTAGAACCTTCAAAATATATCCTACTTATCTTCTTTTGTAAAAGGTAATATACTCCCTGTCTTTTTATATTGAAAATATATCCCTCCTATGAGCAATAGTATAAAAAGAATAGAACTTGCAAGTGTTATAGTGCTTCCTGTTTTTACAACCTGTGGTTCGAACTTAAATTCTATTTGGTGTTTTCCTGCGGGAATAGGTAACCCTCTTAATGTGTAATTTGTTTGTATCTGTGTAACAAGATCACCATCAATATATGCATTCCAACCAGGATAGTATATTTCAGAAAAAACAGCGAACCCTTGATCTTTATTATTAGATTTATATACTAAATGATTAGGCTTGTGGTTTGTTAAAGTTACGTATGCTAAGCTATCTACAGTGTATTTAGTGCTAGAAACAGCCTCTTTAAAACCAGAATTAATAATTGCTTCCTTTTTTGTGTCTACTTCTTTTAAAGTTAGGATTTCATCATTTGCAGAATCTACCATTTTTATATCCGAAACGAACCATGCATTCCCGTTTGCATAAGGATTAGTTAATGCTTTTACACCATCCTCATCTTCAGTAATAATATACTTTACATTTAACATATTCATTACTCCAACATCATTTTTGGCAAGATAAAACTCAAACAAATCCTGTATTCTTCCTGGTTTTGCAGCATGATACCCACCTAATGCATTATGAAAGTAGGATGCTCTACCAGAATTAAAAGGATTCGCGGTTAAATCAAATACTCTAAAATGTCCTTTGTCCTTCAAAATTTCTTTATCAGCTTGATTTGCTACAAAAGGTTTATTAAATTCTCTTGCAGAAACAAAATTATCCTTGTTTACATATTTCCAATCTACTAATACTAAATCCAAAACGATTAATACTCCTAGCCCAATAATTAAAAAGTTTTCTTTCAGCTTTCCTTTTAAATACATCCAGCATCCTGCTGCAATTAATATTACAAATAATAAAGATCGCAAGGTATCTGTTGTAAATATTGCTTTTCTGTCTTCCTTAATTGCTCTTAGATAATCTGGACCACCTTGTTCTATTAACATACCATCTCCTAGTCCGCTAAAATTAAATAGGCTAGATTTAAATAATAAAAACAATAATGCTATTCCTCCTGTAATTGCTGTAGTATATTTTAGGGCTTTATCTTTTTCTTCTTTAGAGACAGAATCACTAAACAATTTATGTATACCAACTATTGCCAATATAGGAGCACACAGTTCTATAATCACTTGTATCGAAGAAACAGCTCTAAATTTATCATACATAGGAAAGTAATTAATAAAAAACTCTGTTAAAAAACTAAAGTTTTTTCCCCATGACAATAATAATGCTAATACCGATCCACCTACAATCCACCATTTTAATCTTCCTTTCACCAAAAACAATGCAAAAACAAATAAAAACAATACGGTGGCACCTATATATGCTGGTGCACCTACTATAGGCTGATCCCCCCAATAAGTAGGCACATGTTCTGTATACGATTTTGCTTGAGTTGGGGATACTCCTAGTTTTAGTAGTTCCTCATAAGTATTAGAATCCTCTCCTAAATTTTCATAAGAGGCTCCCCCCATAAAACGAGGTATAAAAAGGTTAAAGCTCTCTAACTTACCATAACTGTACTGCGTAATATAATCAAAATCTAAGCCTGCACTCTTTTTTTCTTTATTGTTAGATTGAATAGTAATACCTGTATCTCCTCTTGTGCTATATTTTGTATATTCTTTTGTAGCTAAAAGACTTGTAGCGTTAAGCAGTAAAGAAAACAAAACAGCTACAACCATAACACCAATCGACTTAAAATAATCTGGTATTTCTTTCTTTTTATATGCATCTATTAAATAAGAAACCCCTAATACAAGTACCAATAAAAACAGATAGTATGTCATCTGAAAATGGTTTGCCGCAATCTCTAACCCCATAGATAGTGTTAGTAATAAAAATCCCCATATATATTTTTTTCTAAAAACAAGTAAAATACCACTAAGTACCAAAGGCATATAACCGATCGCATGTGCTTTGGCATTATGCCCCACTCCTATAATAATTATAAAATAGGTAGAAAACCCAAAAGCTAAACTCCCCAAAAAGGCAAGTCTGTAATCTACTTTTAACACTAGTAAAAGAATATAAAATCCTATAAAATATAAAAATAAATAATCTGCTGGTCTGGGTAAAAAACGTATAATTCTGTCTATTTTTTTTATATAACTATGCGGATATTGCGCTCCCATTTGATAAGTAGGCATACCCCCAAAAGCATTATCTGCCCAATATGGTTCTTCACCTGTTTGATTTCTAAAATCAGTTTGCTGCCTCGCCATCCCGGTATATTGAACAATATCCCCTTGTCTTATCTTTTTACCGCTTAAAACAGGGTTAAAATATGCAAGCGAAACTATAATAAAACCAAAAGCAACAAGTATATAAGGTAAGAATCTTTTAATTAAAGACATGATATATGTGAGTTTACTAAATGAAAAGCCAAATTAATCAATTTCCTCATAATCGATATATTCTCCTGCATCTTTATTCGAAGAATTTTGTTTTGGTTTTTTCTCGATAGTAATCTCACCATCTGTAGATTGTTGAGGTCGTTGGTATTGACTAAATTGTTGTTGAAATTTTTCTCCTGCTTTCTTTGTTACATATTTAAGCAATAGAGGACCAAATAAACGCGTTAATACCTTTAGCCCATAATATATTAATAGTATAATGAGAATTATCTTCAATACCCCTTGCAACGATGCTTCTTGCATATCATTTTTTTTCAAAAATAATGAACTCTGGATACAATTACAGGCATACAGTCCTAAAAAAATGATAAAATCTGCTATATTTGAACCAAATCTATTGCATATGAACCCTAAGTCTATTCTGTTATTAGCTATTCTATTTTTATTTGGCATAACGGTTTCTGCACAATACACCGAAAAAATCAACACTAACCGACCAGGAACTTCACAAGGCGCTTTCTCTGTAGGAAACAATGTCTTACAATTTGAAGGAGGTTTTGGTTTTGGAAAACAAAAACATAAACTATTAAATACCAAAACCAATGTTTTTAATTTGGATTACTCTGCCAGATATGGTCTTTTGATCGAACAATTAGAAATCAGGTTAAACGGAAGATTTAGGGCAGATGGAGTAAAACAGACTATTGGTGCCAATGAAGAAAAGATAAAGAGAAGTAACTTTGAAGTAAATACTATTGGTGCCAAATACCTTATTTATGATCCCTATAAAAAACCAAAAAAGGATTCTACCAATTACGAAGAATTAAAAAGTTGGAAGGCACGTCATAAGTTTAAATGGAAAAGCCTGATCCCGGCAGTTTCTGCTTATTTAGGTGCAAATTTTGTATCTAAAGATAATCCGTTTACTGCTCCTAATGATGATCCTATTAGTCCTAAAATAGTTATTATGACCCAAAACAACTGGTCTACAAATCTAAATGGTGATTGGGTTTTGGTAACTAACCTGATTGTAGATAAAGTTACAACAGAAGATCCTATTATTGGATGGATCGTGACCTCTACCCATACTATTAATGATAAATGGGCTGCCTTTGGAGAGTATCAAGGACAAAAAAGTGATTTTTATAGTGACAATATATTAAGGCTTGGTGGTGCATATCTTTATCATAAAAACTTACAATTAGATGCAAACGTTGCTTTTAATTTTAAAGATACTCCTTCTATATTTACCGTTAGTTTTGGTGCTTCCTATCGTCTTGACTGGCACACCAAAGATGAAATCATAGAACAACCAGGATTAGAAGGCGGAGTTAAAGAAGACGAAAAATCAAAAGAAAAACTTGATGATGAGAACGAAAATGATAAGAGAGAATTTGACGAATTAGAAGAAGGTATCGAAAATGATAGCCTTAAACTAGAAAAAACCCCATTTATCAATGACTTTGAAGACGATGGTTTAAGAGAAAATATTGAAAAAGATCTGGATGAAAGAAGAACTGCCGAAAGACTTGAACGTGAACGTATAGAAAATGAAAAGATTGCCAAAAAAGAAGGCAAAAAGTTCAAAAAAGAAGAAGCCAGACGTTTAAAACGAGAAGCTAAAGAAGCCAGAAAAGCCGAAAAAGAAGCCATTCAAGCCGAAAAAGAAAAACAAAAATTAGTAGATGATATTGATGCCGAATTAGATAAAATGGAGAAAGAGCAAGGCGTAAATCAAGAACTACAGGATATAGACAAAGAGCTAAAAGAGCTTGAAAAAATGGAAAAGGAATTAGAAATCGATGAGGAAAAGAAAAACACAAAACAAGAAGAGAAAATAGAAAAAAAACAGGAAGATGATATAGACGCCGAGTATGAAAACTATCAAAAAGAACAGGAAAAAGCACAGAAATTAGAAGAAAAAAGGCTTCAGAAAGAGGAAAAAAAGCGTCAAAAAGAGGAAAAAAAGCGCCAGAAAGAAGAAGAAAAACGAAAGAAACAAGAAGAAAAAGACAACAATACAGATACCGGTCTGGGTACATAGTTAGTTATAAAATAAAAAACTATCGTATTATGATCCTAAATAATAATTGCTTAATGTATAAAAAGAGTTATCTAATATTACATTTTATCAAAAATGATCCATACCACCGCAATATTTAATAAAAGGATTATATATTTGTGATGAATTAGAGATGATATATGATTACGATTAAAGAAATTACTTCAAAAGGAGATTTGACTACATTTGTTAAATTTCCTTTTGAATTATATAAAGACTCCCCATACTATGTTCCATCTATTATCAAAGAAGAAGTAGATGTAATAAACCCAAAAAAAAATCCGGTTTTTAGAAACGCAGATGCAAAATACTTTTTGGCGTATAAAAACAATAAAATAGTGGGCAGAATTGCAGCTATCATAAACTGGATTGAGGTAAAAGAACTAAAAAAATCAAAAGTTCGTTTTGGATGGTTTGATGTTATTGATGATATTGAAGTTACCAAGGCTTTATTACAAAAAGTATCAGAATATGGTACTCAACATTCTTTAGAATACATGGAAGGCCCTGTTGGGTTTTCTAACATGGATAAAGCTGGTATATTAATTAAAGGTTTTGAAGAATTAAATACCATGATCACCTGGTATAATTACCCATATTACTCTAAGCACCTTGAAGAACTTAATTTTGAACCCGCAGCTACATGGGTTGAGTATAAAATTAAAATTCCAAAACAAACAAAAGAAAAAGTAGTTAAATTCGCAAGGGTTATTAAGGAACGTTACCAACTAAAACTTTTAAAATTTAATAAAAGTAAAGAGATTCTGCAATACGCAGATGATATGTTTGACCTTTTAAATAAAACCTATAGTAGTTTACAAACTTTTGTACCTATACAACAGTACCAGATAGATATGTATAAGAAAAAATACTTACCATATCTAAACCCAGAATACATTACTTGTATTGCCGATAAAACAGGGAAGCTTATAGCTTTTTCTATCGTGATGCCTTCATTTTCTAAAGCCTTAAAAAAAATGAATGGTAAAATATATCCTCTTAGATTTTTACATATTTTAAAGGCACAACGCAGAAATAACACAGCCGCTTTTTATCTTATAGGTGTCGATCCAAAATATCAAAACAAAGGAATCACTGCACTTATTTTTAAAGAAATGAATGAAGCTTTCTTACGAAATGGTATTGAAGTAGTAGAAACAAACCCTGAACTTGAAGAAAACAAAGCTATTCAGGCGCTTTGGAGTGATTATGAGCACAAACAACATAAGGTTCGCAGAACATTTAGAAAAAGTATTTAAAAAATCTATTATTACATTCAAACCCATATTGCAAACACTATATTTTTGAGTTTGACTATAACCTATTTAACAAACTTAAGGTATACAGTTATGCCTAGACCATAAAACATAAGGCTTTATAATATTCTCAACCTTCGCAACAAAGTTCTATTACGTATAATCCGGAAATGTCATTAAGTAATATCTGTATTCAATTTATTTGATTAATCAACATTCATATATCCTTTTTGTAACTAAAAAAAGTATCAGGCGGATAAGTTATACCATTTTAACAAAGAAAAAATACAATATAAGAGGCATTATCTCATTAAAGATATAACTTAAAATATCGAGGGTTTGATTTAAAACAAAGAGGTCTAAAAAATAATTTTTTGGGCACTAAGCCACGAAGTGTGTAACAAAAAAATATCGAGGGTTGCAACCCTCG
>NZ_CDSBKO010000081.1:0-18897 GCF_977115655.1 Aquimarina sp. | reverse complement strand
ACTGGCTTAATCGAAGAGATTCCTGTTGAACTATCATGAATACAAAATACAAAAAGCGGCAAGTATCTAAAATACTTACCGCTTTTATTTAAGTTCGTGAATTTTTCAGTAGCCTCATAAATATGGGTGCTATTTTTTTGATAAAAAGTTTTGATATAGTAGTATCTTCGCAAACAAATTTAAGATTTATGATTACTAGTATATTGTACGTAGTTATTGGACTAGTGCTTCTTGTAGTAGGAGGGGAGTTTTTGGTAAGATCCTCGGTAGCACTGTCTTTTAGACTTAAATTATCTAAAATGGTTATAGGACTAACAGTAGTTTCTTTTGCAACTTCTGCTCCGGAGCTATTAGTAAGTATTCAGGCTGCATTAGATGGGTTGTCTGATATATCTCTTGGAAATGTCATTGGATCTAATATTGCTAACATAGGTTTGGTACTGGGGATTACTGCAATAATAAGCCCGTTGGCTATTGATCGTGATTTTTACAGGTTTAATTGGCCGGTAATGGTATTGCTGTCTGCGGGGCTTTATATTCTTTTGATAGATGGGGTTTTGACTCGATTAGAGGGGGGACTGCTGTTTTTGTCTTTACTGGTGTATCTTTTTTTATTGATTAGAAGAGCCAGAAAGTTTTCTGCTAAGGATGTAGAAGAGGTAGATGATTCCCTTCAAAAAACATCTAATTTTAAAATCATAATATGGCTTCTTATAGGAGGGGGCGCTTTGTATTTTGGATCAGAATTATTAGTGACAGGTGCTGAAACTATAGCTTTAAAAATGGGGATTAGTGAAGGGGTTATTGCAGTTACTCTTATTGCAGTAGGAACCAGTGTGCCAGAATTGGCAGCTTCTGTAATCGCAGCTCTTAAACAAGAAAAAGCAATTTCTTTGGGTAATCTTATAGGATCAAATATATTTAATATAGCATCAGTTTTGGGGATAACTTCATTGATTCAACCAGTTTTGGTGAAAGATGAAACTTTAATGAGTGCAAATATATATTGGATGCTTGGTTTTGCGATAATATTACTTCCGTTAGCATTTATCCCAAAACAAATGATACTTGGTCGTTATAAAGGGCTTTTAATTTTTGTAGCATATTGTGTTTTTATTGCAATGGTTTTTATAAAGTAACTTATTTTAAATCTCATTTCTTTCAGATTAAATACTGGTTCAATCCATAGAGCTATTGGAGCTCTTTGCTTGGAGTTGGTGCTTTATAACCAGAGATTTTTGAAAACAGCTTTTTGTATAAGGACTATGCATGCACTTGTAAAATAAGGTTTTGCAGCAAAGAGTTTAAATTACAAGCAATCTTATCCAAATTTATAGCAAAAATAGTATAAGGAAACCATCTTTGATACAAGAGTTGTTATGTAAGCATGGTGAGATTAGATAAAGATGTGATTAAGATATGCAAAATATCAATAACAGCGCCAACGATATTATGACCCTTTTGGATCTATCTGAAAATTAAAATCTATAGCTTTTTAACAAAGGTTTTTACAGCTAAAAAGCTATAGATCTTAATTTGCGCATCTTCAAGTACTGCTATGTAGTTGTTTTATAAAATGGCCAATGATCTTTGTACAATCATATACCTTCTTTGTACAAACAAAGGTTTTTGTTCATAGGATTAAAAGTAGTTTTGTGTCGAAATATTAATCTTAAAATTTAAAAAAACATGAAAACACAAAAAATCATTTATGCAATTATGGCAGTAACCCTTTTTTTTGCAACATCTTGCTCTAAAGACTCGATAAGCGATCAAGATCCTGCTACAGATAAAGCAAATTTAGAAACTTCATTTTTAGAGAGCTTAGAGTTAGAATCATCTTCTAAAAGTAACATCATTTTTCCTGACTCTGAAACAGTAGAAAATCAAGAGTATATTGATTTTTTAGTAGGGGATTGGAAGATTACACAGTTTACTATTGCTGAGAGAGAAGGAAGAAAAAGTTGGGTTAATTCTATTGGGCATTTGCGTGTTGATGAGGAAGGAATTTATGCATCTATTGATGAATGTCTTGATGGTAGTAATGGTATTGATGTTTTTTTTAAAGTACATAGCTTTAAGAAAATAGATTCAGGTGTTAAAGGAACTTTAAAAGGAGATGATCATGGAGGTTTTAGCCATTATAATAGATCTTTGGGTTGTAATACTGATGCATTTGCTTTGGCTAATGGGTTTGGGTATACTTTAAATAGATTCGGTGGTGTAGAAAAAGCTGAAAACCGAGATATTGCTATAAGTATAAAAAACAACTTATTGGTAATAGGTGATTTTTCAAAAAATGAATTGATTGTATTTAAAAAAGTTAAATAGTTAGATATGTAAAAAAATTGATAAGTAGGTATGTGCTATTTTATAGCCAAGACAAACGTATTTTTGTAAACCAGTAAAAAAAATATCGAAAGTATGATCATAACTTTCGATATTTTTTAGTTTAAGATTTATAATTAGTTGGCTATTGTATATAAAATTATACTGCTATAGCAGTAACATCTGCGGTTTTGACTGTTTTGACTATTCTGGCAGCGATTTTATAAGGATCGCCATTAGATGCAGGACGACGATCCTCTAACCATCCTTTCCATCCTTTTTCTACAGTAATAATAGGTATTCTTATAGAAGCACCTCTGTCTGATACCCCATAAGAAAATTCGTGTATAGATTGTGTTTCATGCTCTCCGGTTAATCGTTGGTCATTAAACTCTCCATAAACCGCAATATGCTCTTTGGTAACAGGTCTAAATGCTTCACAAATAGTTTCATATATTTCTTTAGAGCCGCATGTTCTTAGTAGTTCATTAGAAAAATTTGCATGCATACCAGATCCGTTCCAATCCCCTTTAATTGGTTTAGGGTGGTATTCTATATAGTATCCATATTTCTCGGTAAGACGATCCAATAGATAGCGGGCTATCCATATTTCATCCCCGGCTTTTTTTGCTCCTTTGGCAAATAACTGAAACTCCCATTGGCCACAAGCTACTTCTTGGTTAATGCCTTCAAAATTGAGACCGGCAGCAATACATAGATCGGCATGCTCCTCAACAAAATCCCTGCCATGGGTATTTTTTCCCCCTACAGAGCAGTAATACATGCCTTGTGGTCCCGGGTAGCCGCCTACCGGAAATCCTAAAGGTAATTGTGTGGCAGTATCCATAATAAAGTATTCTTGCTCAAAACCAAACCAGAAATCGTTATCATCATCATCGATTGTAGCTCTGGCATTGGATTCGTGTGGGGTTCCGTCTGCATTTAAAACTTCAGTCATAACCAAGTACCCGTCTTGTCTTGAAGGGTCAGGATATATGGCAACAGGTTTTAATAAACAATCTGAAGAGCCGCCTTTTGCTTGTTTTGTAGAACTCCCATCAAAGGACCACATTGGGCAATCTGTAAGCTTTCCACTAAAGTTTTCTTCAATTTTAGTCTTACTTCTTAAATTAGCAGTTGGTTTATAACCATCTAGCCAAATATATTCTAATTTAGCTTTACTCATAATTAATACTTTATAAATTGGACTATTAAAGGTTTCAAAAATAAATTATATTTTCAATACGCTAAAAAAATATGGGCTTCAAGTTTAAATTTTGGTTAATTTTTGTCGAGAACTATATTTTTTATGGGGTACATTGTTTAATTATTAATTTTTAGAGGTATTTTTTTTATTTTTTCAACAAACTTCCTTTATCTTTGTAAAAAAAACTTACTCATACTATGTCTAAAATCAGGTTTCAAGCATTAAAAGAAACATTAACTCGTAAATCTGTAATAATTACAGAAACAGAACGGAGGTCAGTATTATTTGGAGAAAATGTATTTGATCAAAAAACAATGTTGCAGTACTTAACCAAAGATGCGTATAAAAGTGTTATAGATGCTATAGAAAATGGCTCTAAAATTGATCGTAGAATTGCGGATCAAATAGCATCTTCAATGAAGGATTGGTCGCTTTCAAAAGGAGTGACACATTACACGCATTGGTTTCAGCCTCTTACAGGAGCTACAGCTGAAAAGCATGATGCATTTTTTGAAACTATTGGCGATGGACAAGCAATAGAGAAATTTGGAGGAGGACAATTAGTGCAGCAAGAGCCAGATGCATCGTCTTTTCCTAACGGGGGTATTCGTAATACTTTTGAAGCAAGAGGATATACAGCCTGGGATCCCACCTCTCCGGCTTTTATTTATGGTACAACTTTATGTATCCCTACTGTTTTTGTAGCATATACAGGAGAAGCTTTGGATTATAAGACCCCACTGTTACGAGCTTTACAAGCTGTAGATAGCGCAGCAACCGCAATAGCTAAGTATTTTGATAAAAACGTAAAGAAGGTAAATGCTTCTCTGGGTTGGGAGCAAGAATACTTTTTAATAGATAGTGCTCTTGTAAATGCAAGACCAGATATAGTAATGACAGGTAGAACGCTTCTTGGTCATTCTCCGGCAAAAGGACAGCAACTGGATGACCATTATTTTGGTAGCATTCCTTCTAGAGCCTTAAATTTTATGATGGACCTGGAGGTAGAATGTATGTTGTTGGGGATTCCTGTTAAAACACGTCATAATGAGGTAGCGCCTAATCAATTTGAACTAGCCCCAATATACGAAGAAACAAATTTGGCAGTAGATCATAACTCTTTGTTAATGGATGTAATGGATAAAGTAGGGGCAAGGCATAATTTTAAAGTGTTGTTTCACGAAAAACCATTTGCAGGTGTTAATGGATCAGGAAAGCATAATAACTGGTCTCTAAGTACCAATACAGGTATTAACTTGTTAAGCCCTGGTAAAACACCAATGAGTAATCTTCAGTTTTTAACTTTTTTTATTAATACTATCAAAGCAATTAATGAAAACGAAGAGTTAATGAGGGCTGGTATTGCATCGGCAAGTAATGATCATCGTTTAGGAGCAAATGAAGCTCCACCTGCTATCATGTCTGTGTTTATAGGAGAACAGTTAACAGCAGTTCTTAAAGAATTAGAAGGAGTTACAGATGGTAAGTTATCACCACAAGAAAAAACAGATTTAAAACTTAACGTAGTAGGTAAAATACCAGAAATATTGCTGGATAATACAGATCGTAACAGAACTTCTCCTTTTGCATTTACAGGAAATAAATTTGAATTTAGAGCTGTAGGTTCTAAAGCAAATTGTGCAAACCCAATGACGATTCTTAATACTATAGTTGCTAAACAATTGATAGATTTTAAGAAAGAAGTGGATGAATTGATTGAGAAAAAAGAACTCAAAAAAGACGAAGCTATTTTTAATGTTTTGAGAGAGTATATTAAAGAATCAAAAAATATTCTTTTTGAAGGTAATGGATATGGTATAGAATGGGAGAAAGAAGCCAAGAAAAGAGGGTTAAGTAATAATAAAACTACTCCTGAAGCATTAAAAGCTAAGATTTCTGAGAAAAACCTGAGACTTTTTGAAGAGATGGGAGTAATGAACAGGGTAGAATCAGAATCTCGATATGAAATAGAAATAGAAGAATATGTAAAGCGAATTCAGATTGAAGGAAGAGTCTTGGGAGATATAGCACGTAATCATATTATACCAACAGCGATTCGATATCAAAATACGTTAATCAAGAATGTATCTGGATTAAAAGGGTTATATGGAGATGATTTTAAAAAATATGCCAAAGAGCAAATGGGGATTTTGGAAGAGATATCAGAGCATATAGGTAAAATTAACACCAAAGTGAATGAAATGACCGAGGAACGTAAAAAAGCTAATAAATTAGAAGATTTAGAAAAAATGGCTTCGGATTATTGTGTAAAAGTGAAACCTCTATTTGATGAGATTAGATATAGTTGTGATAAATTAGAGCTACTAATTGATGATGAACTATGGCCATTAGTAAAATATAGAGAGTTACTTTTTACCAGATAGGTGAGAATTAGATTACAAATGTTTTGCTTAGATTTTTTTTAATAAAAATTTAACGTAATACAAACCCTTTGAAAGCCGTAAAAAAATGTTTTTTTACGGCTTTTCCGCATGTATTTCATCGAATAATTAAGAAATCCTCAATAATAGCCTTAATATTTTCATAAATTTGAAAGTATCTAAAAGGTCGTCATACTTTTGATAAAACCCCTGTAAGTCCCAAAATATATATTATTCTTAATGAAAATGAAATTGGATTTTAACTGATTTTTTTTTCCTTCTTTAGGGAAGTGCCTTTTAATTTTTTAATTGAAGTAACTAACTCATTTAATCACATAATCACTTTAATTTATATTACATATGAAACAAATAATTTTTAGCCTGGCAGCTTTATTAAGTACTACGGCAATGGTAGCACAGTCAAATAGTAGTAATGTTACTCAAACAGGAACGGATAACGTTGTTAACACTACTCAAAAAGGAGCATCTAACTCTTCTTTAACAACTCAGGAAGGAATGGCAAATAATGCAGAAGCTATTCAAGGTAGTGAAGCATATATTTCAAATAGTGGAATTATAGAGCAATCTCAAACAGGAAATAAAAACAATGCTTATGCACAGCATGAAGAGTCTGATAATCAAGTTTATCAGGTTCAGGCAGGTAATGGAAACTCTGTAAGGGCTACACAAAACTTAGATTTTGAAGGAGGAGGCAATGTAGCCAATCAATTTCAGGAAGGGAATAAAAATAGTGCTACAATAACTCAGGAAGGAATTTCTAATGCAGCTTTTCAGGTACAATCGGGAGATGGTAATATAGGAACTTCTGCGCAAGAAGGGGTTGAGAACTTTAGTGAATTAGAGCAAACAGGAGGCTTTAATACAGCTTCTATAGTGCAAACCGGAGATAATAACCTTTCATCACAAGCACAAAACGGAGAAGCTAATATCGTTAAAGCAGAGCAGTGGGGAACCAGTAACTCTGTACGTCAAGATCAAGAAGGAGGAGGCAATACAGCAACCTCTTTGCAAGGAGGTAATGTTTTTGAAGCCAGAGGTGGTAGAGTAGAACAAGTTCAAATAGGTCAGGAAAACACGGCTTATGCAAGGCATGAAGAAGATAGCAATACCATTCTTCAAGGGCAATCTGGTGAAGGCAATAATGCAAAAGCAGAACAAAACTTAGTGTCTTTTGGAGGCGAAAACCTTGCTATTCAAATACAAGTAGGTAACTCAAATACTGCTACAGTATCTCAAAATGGCAGTAGTAATAGTTCTGATCAATCTCAGTCTGGAGATGAAAATAATGCTTCAGGAACACAATCAGGAACAGATAATACTCTTTTGCAAAAGCAATTCGGAGCTAATAACATTGCAACCTCTGAGCAAGGTGGGTTTATATTTACTTCAAGAGGAGGGCTTGTAGATCAATATCAATCTGGTAATGGTAATGAGGCTTATGCAAGACACGAAGAAGATAATAATACGATATTGCAAACCCAGATTGGAGACAGAAATAGTGCTTCTGCTACTCAAAATATTTCATTCTTTGGAGGAAATAATGTAACAGGACAAATCCAATTTGGAAATGGTAACGTTGCCGAATCTATTCAAGAAGGAGCTACAGGAATTGCAGGAGAATCTAATCTTGTTAGTCAAATCCAATTTGGAGATGAAAACGTAGCTAAATCATTACAAAATGGATCTGGTAATATAAGTGATATTTTTCAGTATGGAGATATGAATGTTGCCGAAGACATACAGTTTGGAGCAAGTAACTCTACTTTTGTAACTCAAACCGGGGATATGCATACCAGTACAATTTTGCAAACAGGCAACAATAACGCCGCAACAGTAACACAAAGTGGTTCAAAATAATACTTAAGAGGTAATATTTTTACAAGAGTTATGCTTAATTAATATATTAAGTATAACTCTTTCATTGGTTTTAAAAATAAGGAAGATGAACAAAACCTATTTTAAACAGATATTTCTGTTTTTTACATTTTTTTCTTTTACAATACCAGTATGCGCGCAGAGCGTAAAAGAAGAAAACCCGCTTTTAATTACCGATCAGGATAAGTTTATTACATTATCTCAAAATGGTATCTTACCAGAAATGAATACTGTTACAGATAATTCGACTTTGCAAAATGGGGCAAACACTGTTTTTATCCAACAAATAGGATTTGATAATAAGGTAGTATCTAATATTGTAACAGAATCATCTGATATTAAAATTCTTCAAAACGGAGATCATAATGATATCAAAATTGATGAGTCTGCCAGAGAAATAGAAAAAAACATAATCCAATCGGGGGCTAATAATTCTGTAATTGATTTTTCTTTTAACCCCGATATATCTACAAAACTAGAGCTTATTCAGGATGGAGATAATTTAATTTTTGAGCGATTTGGAAGCAATGAACTATCTAAAAGTTTAAAATTTAAAATGTCTGGAGAAAGTAAGACTATAATTGTTAGAAGTTTTTAATTATTATTAATGAAAAAGATATGAATTCCAAGTTTTTTATACTGGTAATCTTAATTTTTCAAAATACTGCTGCCCAGTTTACAAATACCGAAGTGGTAGCTAAAATTAAAACAGAAACCAGTAACAATATGATTTCTGTAGTAGGTACAGCTACTAATACCACAGAAGTGTATAAAAGCCTAAAATATAGTATGTCTGTTTTTAAAACAGATGCAAACAACAATGTGTCTAAAAGCAGTCAGGAAGGAAGGTTTACTCTGGAAGCTAATGAAAGTAAAGAGCTTTCTAAAGGAATAGTAAGTATAGAAGAAAGTAAAAAAATGATAATACTATTACTGGTTTATGAAGAGGATGTAATTGTTGGCAAAGCCAGATTAGCGTTTAATGAGCAGATCTTCCAAAAATCAAACAAAGCAGAAGATCTGTTGGAGGATGGGATAGAACTAAAAGGAATTGTAGTAGAAGAAACAAAGACCAAACCAGGAAGGGATTTTTTCGAGTTTTTTTATACATCCTACAACTTAAACCAAATAAATGGTAATAAAGTAGTAGAAGTGTTCGAAAAATTAAGTTTTGGACGCAGCACCATAATTCAGGTAAAAATAGAAGACAATATAGTACACGAATTTATAGGAAAACCAGATTTAGAATATTTAGAGCAAATGTCTGAAATAGCTATTCGCGAAGTGCATAAGTATTTTAATAACCTCAAGAAACAAAAGAAAGATATTTTTCAATATTAATAAAATTAGAATGAAATCAATTATTATAACACTTTTTCTTGTTTTCTCAATATGTGGTCTCTCTTTTGGGCAAAATTTAATATATAAACCAATAAATCCTGCTTTTGGAGGAGATACATTTAATTATCAATGGCTTCTTAGTTCTGCCGAGGCTCAAAATACCTTAACAGATGGTGACGATACATCAAGAGATCAACGATCTGATGTAGAAAAGTTTACAGAAAACCTTAATCGCCAATTATTAAATCAGATATCCAGAACATTATTTAATGAGCAGTTTGGGCAAAATGGCCTAACAGAAGGGACCTTTAATTTTGGGAAGCTGTTTGTAGAAATATTTCGTTCTGCAGAAGGTTTGGTAATCAATATTTTAGATACAAGTACAGGAGATCAGTCACAAGTAATAATTCCTAATTAATTTTTTAATGTATAATACATTTTATAAAGCATCGATCATACTAGTATCCTGTGTGCTTTTATTATCCGGATGCGGAACATATTTTAACCAACCTGTTACTATAGAAAAAGCCAGAATAGGAGAAGATACCGAAGTAACAAAAACATTGAGAGATTTTCCCCTGCCTAAAGAACCTGTAGTAGTTGGAGTGTATAAATTTAGGGATCAAACAGGACAGTACAAACCAACAGAAGGAGGAAGCACGTTTAGTACCGCTGTAACACAAGGAGCCACAACTATTTTAATAAAAGCCCTGGAAGACTCTAAGTGGTTTGTTCCTATAGAAAGAGAAAACTTAAGTAATTTACTTAATGAACGAAACATAATACGTTCTACCAGAAAAGAATATAACAAAACCAATGATACACAAGAACCACAATTACCACCGTTACTATATGCAGGGATTATTCTGGAAGGAGGTATCATATCCTACGATTCCAATATTATTACAGGGGGATTAGGAGCAAGGTATTTTGGGGTAGGGGGATCTACCAGGTATAGGCAAGACAGAATTACTGTTTATTTACGTGCCGTTTCTACCTCAAGCGGTAAAATATTAAAAACAGTATATGTTTCAAAAACTATCCTCTCACAAGCGTTGGATGCAAATTTCTTCAGATATGTAAAATTTAAAAGATTGTTAGAAGCAGAAACAGGTTTTACAAAAAATGAACCAGCACAAATGGCTGTAACAGAAGCTATAGAAAAAGCAGTAGAATCTTTGATAATAGAAGGGGTCGAAGATAAATTATGGGCAGTAAATGCCGGTCCAGAGTCTGTAAACGAATGGATAGATACATATAAAGCAGAAAAAGAAGAAGCGCAGAACACAGCATTATACGATAGGTATTTTAAAGAAAGAAGATCTAAGAAATCTGTTTTTATAAAAGGAGGTACCTCTATAATTAGTGGAGATCTTAATAAACCAGAACCTGGATACTCTGCAAAACTTGGTGCCAGATGGTATTTTAATCCATATATAAATGTTAATGCAAGTCTTAATAAATTTAAACTCTCTAATCAAACCTCTTTTTCCAAAGGATTTAATGCAGTAGATCTTAATACCGAAATAAGTTTTTTGCCTTTTGAAAAACTATCCCCTTTTCTTTATGGAGGATTAGGTGTGGTAAATGATGATGATTTTGATAATACATTACTTAAATTTCAATATGGAGGAGGTATTGAATATTTGATTTCAAACAAGATAGGAATTTCTATAGATGCAACCCATAATTTGATGCTGAACGATAAATTAGATGATATTGTTCAAGGAAAGAGAGACGATCAATATTTTAATTTTTCATTAGGATTGAATTGGTATTTTGGAAATCCTGTTAAAAGAAAAAAGTAAAAGTAATACAATTAAGAGAGACTTATAAAAAGCAAAGTAAGCACATGAAACAATTCATCATAAAAATAATTAGTGTTTTTATAATTTTGGTTACAGTTTCCTGTAGCGAGGATACAATAGATTTGGAAGGCTTAGGTTCTGTAAAAGGTAAAGTGGTTAAAAAAGGAACAAATGAACCTTTGGAGAATGTTAAAATTTCTACCAATCCATCTTCCAGTACTGTATTTACAGATAAAAATGGTGTCTATAAATTAGATAATGTACCATCAGGAGAGTATTCACTTTCTGGACAGAGAGAAGGATTGCTGGCAGTTTTTAAAGCGATAACCATTCTGTCTGGTAAAGAAATAGAAGTGGTGTTAGAAATGGATATAGAAACAGCATCTAATCGTCCACCAGTAGCTGCTACTTTAATTACACCAACAGATAATGCAACAGATCTTCCTATTAAGGTAAAATTGGTATGGTCTGCCAGTGATCCCGATAAAGATGTGCTTTCTTATAAAGTTAGTTTAAGAAACGAAGATAATTCTAATGTAGAGGTTTTTGAAAATATTACCGATACAACCTATACCTTATCTAATCTTTCTTATGGAGTAAAATATTTTTGGCAAGTAAGCACAAGCGATAATATTAATACCCCGGTAAACAGCAATACGCATGCGTTTAAAACAGCAAGTGCCCCAAATAACAGGATTGTTTTTGCAAGATTAGTAAATGGCAATAGTGTTATTTACTCTGCACAGGAAAATGGTGGTACCCAAATTGCACTTACACCAAAGTCAAAAAACAGTTTCAGGCCCAGAAGAAACGCTATTACCAAAAAAATTGCTTTTTTACAATCTGTGGGTTCTCAAACACATTTGTTTACTATGAACGAGGATGGTTCGCAAATAAAACAGGTAACCTCTACGGTTGGGGTATCCGGGTTTAATCTCGAAGAAATAGATTTTTCCTGGGATGCCAATGGTTCTAAACTATTATTTCCTAATCAAGATAAGTTATACACTATTAATGCAGATGGAAGCGGGTTGAGTTTGGTGTATCAAACTACAGGGGATTTGATAACAGAAGTAGATAAAAATGAAAACACAGGAATAATTGCCTTAAAAACGAATAACCTGAATGGGTATTCTGCACAGATTTTTACAATTGATGGAGCAGGGACAATACAAAATACAATTCTTACAGGGGTTAATGGTGCCGCAGGAGGTATTAACCTGTCTGTAGATGGAACAAAGTTATTGTATAACCGGGATATGTCGGGCTCAGAAAACCCTGTCTACCGCCAATTAAACACACGAGTATTTGTTTATGATTTTGCAACTGCCACAAGTACAGATCTCTCTACAGACAGACCCGCAGGAACAAATGATTTGGATCCCCGTTTTTCTCCCAATGAAGCCAGTATAATTTTTGTAAACACATCCAATGATGGGATTTCTGTAAAAACAGTATATACTGTGCCGATTTTGGATTTGGATGCCAGAACCAAAATATTGGATAATGCAGCTATGCCCGATTGGGAATAATATAATTTGTAACCTTTATTTTGGGTGTTAAGAAGTTGTTTTTTAGTTATTTATGTTTTAAATGAGATATGTTTCTCAGAACTACCCCTTGTGAGATTGTTTCGAGGTTGTTGATTTCTGAAATTCGGTTATCTTTGCACTTTAATTATCCATACAATGAGTGAAGAAGTAAGCAAACGCTACGCGCAAAGAGGAGTTTCGGCATCTAAAGAAGATGTGCATAGTGCAATCCAAAATATAGATAAAGGTCTTTTTCCAAAAGCATTTTGCAAAATTGTTCCGGATTATTTAACAGGAGACCCAGAATATTGCTTGATTATGCATGCAGATGGGGCAGGAACAAAGTCCTCTCTGGCTTATATGTATTGGAAAGAAACAGGAGATATATCTGTGTGGAAAGGCATAGCACAGGACGCTCTTATCATGAATATAGATGATTTATTGTGTGTAGGTGCTACCAATAATATTATGTTATCTTCGACTATAGGGCGTAATAAAAACCGGATTCCGGGAGAAGTTATCTCTGCAATTATTAACGGAACGGAGGAGTTACTTAATGAGCTTAAAGATTTTGGTGTAGAGATTCACTCAACAGGAGGAGAAACAGCAGATGTAGGGGACTTGGTAAGAACCATTATTGTAGATTCTACAGTAACTGCCCGTATGAAACGTAAAGATGTAATCGACAATGCAAATATAAAAGCAGGAGATGTTATTGTTGGATTATCTTCGTTTGGACAAGCTAATTATGAAAAAGAGTATAACGGAGGGATGGGAAGCAATGGTTTAACATCTGCCCGTCACGATGTTTTTAGTAAAATCCTGGCAGAAAAATACCCGGAAAGTTTTGATGCATCTGTACCTTCAAATTTGGTATATTCAGGTAAAACAAAACTTACAGACAAGGTAGAAGGATCTCCTCTTGATGCAGGTAAATTGGTGTTATCACCTACAAGAACCTATGCCCCGGTTATTAAAAAAATCTTATCCCGGTTTGATAATACAACCATTCATGGAATGGTACATTGCAGTGGGGGAGCGCAGACAAAAGTTTTACATTTTGTAGATCGTTTTCATATTATAAAAGATAATCTGTTTGAGGTGCCCCCTCTGTTTAAATTAATACAAGAAAATTCTGGAACAGACTGGAAAGAGATGTACCAGGTATTTAATATGGGACACCGTATGGAGCTGTACGTTTCTCCCGAAATAGCAGAGCAGATTATAACAATTTCTAAAAGCTTTGATATCGATGCCCAAATTGTGGGTAGAGTAGAAGCCTCAGAAGAGAAAAAACTTACTATCCATAGCGAATTTGGAACTTATACATATAACTAAAATCTTTTGGCAACCTTAGCGTATTTTTTTTAAAAGAAAATTTGAACAAATATTCGTAACCTCCTTATTTGGACATAGCTGTACAGAAACGATTTAAAGTCCTGTGATCAGGTACTCCCATTACCATATCCAGAAGTTAAAGAATAAGGATACGTTTTTATGATTGATTACTTAAATAAGGAGCAAACTTCGATTTTTTACTAGAAAGATTAATGTTATTTTATGTTGATTTAGCTATAATTACCATGTCGGGTTACTCGGCTAGCAAAAGTTATACCAATTATACTTTGAATTTACCGTAAAAGACAATGATGATTTTTTTCTTTTTATGAATTAGAAAATTAAAGCATAGCCTTAGTTACGATTTCATTTTATGATGAAATAGGAAGGAAAAAAGGGTGTTTTATTGCGGTAAATTCAAAGTGTAATTGGTATTATTATTCAGTTATTAGTTTCAAGCTTTCTTTTTTTATTGTGTTTGGTGTGAAAATTTGAGGATCAAACTTTATATCCTTAAGTTTTTGGTCTGTATATTTCCAATATCTTATTTCTTGTAAAAAAAGAAGCTTCTGTTTTGTGTTTAGATTTGATAGAGTGAAGTAAAGAATATGTTCACCTTCTTTTCCTGTTATCTTTTTATACATATCTCCTAATTTAATGTTATTTTCTCTTTCAAAAGAAGTAATAAATTCATCTAATCTTTGCTTTATCTTCCATTTTGGGTCTTTAGGACAGCAAGTAGAACCAAAGCTCTCTGTATGGTAAAATACTATATTGTCATTAAATTTTACATTTTTTATACTTTTATTGAAAACAAGTTTCGGCTGATTTCCCGAAATTCGAATACTGTCAGTTTTTGATTCATTTTCAATATATTTTCTTTGGTAGAATATATTTGTGGTAGCCGGCTCGATACATCCTCCCATCCTTGTGGCTTCTTCCGTAATTTCTTCATAAAATTTCCAATCAGGTATTATTACTATGATTGATTTATGCTCAAATAATCGATTTGTTATAAAATCTTTTGAAAGTCCAGAATCATTGAAAATAACAGAGGATTTTTTTAAATCAAAATTTATAACAACATCAATAAGATAATCGTCAATATTTTTTACCACATCTTTTTTTTGGATTAATAAAACATTACTAAATATCGAATCATTTATACTTTGGGCATTCGCATAATTGTTTGTTAGCAATAAAGACAAAATGAGTATGATTTTTCTAATTTTCATTTTTTGCAGTTAGATTGTTTTTAATTTTTGCTAACACCTAGATGTATGTTTAGCTTGATTATAGTCGTTTGCGAAGCGATAGCGAAGACAAACTATTTTCCAAATTTTAAAAATAAGGGGACAGTAGTTCAGATTCGGTAACATTTTAAACCCGTCTTTTTCGGAGATACCCAACAAAAGTACCTCCTCTGGACATATTATTTACATCTTCGATATTCAGTATTTTTATTTTGAAATCGTATGGATAACCCCAAACACATTTACTTGGTATTATACCATAGCTTTTATTACCAATCGGGTATTCCTGTTAGTCCTTCAGCTTTTACTTTGCTGTAACCTTCAATACTGTCTTTTAAAATTTTAAAGCTATAAATGTCATATCTACCACAATCGTGAGCTCCAACAACAAACTCTTCTAAAATAATTTTATCACCCTCTATTTTATAATATCCCACGCCACCTTTTTTAAGATTATTGTATTGCTCTAAAGGAGAAATATCTTTTTTTAGAACATTGCTTAAATACCTTCCGTTTTCAAAAAAACGTAAAAAAGTAGTATAATCTTTTTTTTCGGGGATATCCATTGTAAAAGAAGATTGATAGATATAATCTGTTTGTATAAAGTCTTCCTTTTTTAAATAATACGGATTTTTACCTAACGTGAATTTACTTTTTATAGGTCTATAACTTCCATATTCAGTTGTATAGAATTTTTTTTGTAAAACAGGAATACAGCAACTATGTATTGCAATAACTGTTAGCGTAATACTTACCATTTTTTTCCACCCCATACTTCTATATTTTTGTGATTATACTCCAACCTAAAACCTTTAATGGCTTTATGTATTGCGTTTTTATGCATTTTTAATAATACCAGAGTTGGATTCTGTTTGAAAGCAACCCTATTGGTATTATACCATAGCTTTTATTACCAATCAGGTGTTCCTGTTAGCCCTTCAACTTTTTTTTTGATGTACATCTTAGTATTGTTTATATTTATTTTTTCTTTGTTTATTAAAGGGGAATCGGATAAGAAAATGGTATCTCCTTTTATGATTCCATAATCCATATCATATTTTCCGTTTTCGCCAACGCCTACATAAAATGTTTCCACAGAAATTTTGTTAGTATCTTCTATTTTATAGTATCCAACAAAAGCACCTCCTCTGGACATATTGTTTATATCTTCGATATTGAGTGTTTTTCTTTTGAAATCGTATGGATAACCCCAAACACATTTACCATTAGTGAAAAATCTAAGAAAATATTCTTTCTTTTCTCTCCCTCCATTTTTATATATTATTTCCCGCTCATTAATATAGATAGAGTTTTCGTCAATTAGATTGTTTTTATCTGGACCAAACGTAGTTTTGGCTAGTTTGTATTTTGGTGTCTTAGGTCTTAAACCAAGTTTTTCTGTATAATAGTAATTTTTAAACAGGGTATTACATCCAATAGTTGTAAAAAGTAGTAATAAAACCGTTATTTTTTTCCACCCCATATTTCTATATTTTTATGATTATACTCCAACCTAAAATCTTTAATGGCTTTATGTATTGCATTTTTGTGCATTTTTAATACTACCAGAGCTTGATTCTGTTATTGGTATCATAAACTATTTTCTATTACCAATCGGGTGTTCCTGTTAGTCCTTCAACTTTTTTTTTGATGTATACCTCGATATTGTTATGGTCTATTTTTTCTTTGTTTATTAAAGGGGAATCGGATAAGAAAATGGTATCTCCTTTTATAATGCCATACTCTTTAATATATTTTCCGTTTTCACCAACGCCTACAGAAAATGTTTCCGTAACTAAATTTAAAGGACTTTCAATCTTGTAGTAACCAATAAATGAACCTCCACGTACCAGATTATTAAAATCACTAAGGGTTAGTTGATTTCTTTTAAAATCAGACGAAAACCCACGAATACATTTTCCATTAGAAAAAAATCTATAAAAATATTCTTCTATTTCTTTTCGCTCATTACGATAAGTTTCTTTTTGATAGATATAAACAGAACTAGTGTCAATCATATCCTTTTTGATCAAGTGATATGCTTGTTGTGATAATTCAAATTTTGGTCTCTTAGGTCTTATCCCTCTATCTTCGGTTCGGTAATAGTTTTTAAACAGGGTATTACATCCAATAGTTGTAAAAAGTAGTAATAAAACCGTTATTTTTTTCCACCCCATATTTCTATGTTTTTGTGATTATACTCCAACCTAAAATCTTTAATGGCTTTATGTATTGCGTTTTGTAACCACGCATCCCCAATTAAATCTACCGTTGCATTATAACCGCTAGAGTTATTAATGCGAATATATGTAGAGGCTTTGTTTAGTTTTTTATGATAAGATGTTTGGTTATGGTAATTAGATGTCATTTTTTTAAGTTCCCCTTCTAATTCAGATACCCTAGCTTCTTTTTGAAATTTACTAAGATTATTATTCTTTTTAATTTCTTTTATTTGATCTAGAATAAAATCTCTTTTTTCTTCATCTTTTCTATAATAATCCCCCGAAAAATCTTGAAATCCTATTTCAAGAAAAGGGGTTGCTACAGTTAGGCCACCTGTCCACCCCATATCGGTTCCCCCTCCAAAATAGGCTCTTTTGGTATCGTTGTTAGAGCTTACATTAACATCTCCCAGCCGAAAACCAATCATGCCTTCTCGTTGTATACGGTCTAACGAAAATTGATTTTCATTTAAAGCAGAGTTCCATGTTAGTAATTGCCCATAACTAAAAGAGTTATGAAAATCATTGAGCGTTGGTATTGGTGAATTGTAATTTAAGGAATACGATTGTAGCGGTGTTCCGTGTCCACTACCAATAGTAAGGTTTATCGCTGCGGTTAGATCCACAACCAACCCTTTTTTATCTACTGCGCTGCCCAGCCCTGCGTTATATGCAGAAATATGTAGTGAGGATGTTGCTCCAAAATTGCCATATCGGTTGCCATATCCAATATTGGCATTGCTCCTTACCCTAATTTTATATCCTACCAGTATTTGAATACCAAATGTTACCCTAAACCCTTTGTCGGGGGGATTTCCTGTATTTCCCCTTCCAGAGGTAGATGTTTTTCTGGCGATGTCTTGTATAGAGCTTTCTACTTTTGTTTGTAAACTTGTTTTCGCCCAAAAATTAGGGTCTTTATGGGAGCTTCCTAAATCAAAAATACTAGCGTTAAGCGCAGAGGAAACGTCGCTTTTTATAGACTGTAGGTCAAATAAAGAATTGGATACCATATAAGTTTTAGGTTTTAAGGAGTGAACTCATCTTGACTTTTTCTATTTCCTGAAAAAATGGCTGAAATTCACCCATATTTCGTTACTTTTCTTACCCGTAGCGCTGCTATGGCTTTCAAAAAGTGCCTCATCTGGTCAAATTTCAACTCATTTTCGGTTAAAAACAAAAAGTCAAGATGAGTTCAGTACTATTTGGTAACAACATTATATAAGTACTAAGATATATCTTTAGTATTAGAAATATAGTTGCTTTTACATTTTCATTACACTAAAATACAATTACTTTTCAGTAATAGCAGCATAAAAATCTGTATACAATAAAAATAAAATATATATTTTACTTTTAGTATGCATTTTGGTAACACGTTGTATACTATAGCTTATGCTTTCGCCGTGTTGGTTAACGATTTCTCCAAGATAGCTGATGTTTTTGACGTGTTGGTTAACGATTTCCCCAAGATAGTTGATGCTTTCGCCGTGTTGGTTAACGATTTCCCCAAGATAGTTGATGCTTTCGCCGTGTTGGTTAACGATTTCCCCGAGATAGCTGGTGCTTTCGCCGTGTTGGTTAACGATTT
>NZ_CDSBKO010000080.1:0-19202 GCF_977115655.1 Aquimarina sp. | reverse complement strand
ATTAAGTCAGGAAAACTGAAAATTGAGCAATTGAAAGAAGAAAGTACTGTGCCTAGTCGAGTAGGAAAAGGGGAATTTCACCCCTAAACCTCTCTCAGAACCGTATCCTTCGTCAAGCTCAGGACAGGCTACACCAGTATCTTATACGGCTTTTATTATGTAGTCCGGCTTACTTTAGTGTATAGGTCACCCTAAACCACCTTGCCACTTACTTTGCTTACGGACACGACTCCGTGCATACGGGACTTTAACCCTTTGGGACGTTCATCTAAATGAACTATATTTACCATTCAAGGTATACACAACGTGTATAACCGCAATTACGGCGGATTCGACCAAGTCCGAATCCACTCGGAATTGTTAAGGTCTGTGCCAAACAGAAAATTAACGCATATTAACCCGTAACTGACGGTTATACGAGACCGTTGTAGGTAATTTACCCCTAAAGACAAAATGAAAACACTACTAATAAAGAGCAGCTTTTTGAAAATACATTTTCTGATAGTAATTTTAATGTTTTTTTGCTCTTGTAGCAAAAATTCATACCCTATTGCATATTCATCAAACGATTCAGGTAATAAAGAAATATTTCTGACTGATGCTAATGGCAAAACCAAAATTAAAATTACAAATTACACAGGAGCTGATGGCTATCCCGACTGGTCACCAGATGGAAAACGTATTGTTTTTTACGCAAAGTATGATAGTGGAAATACATGGTCTGTTCATACCATGAATAGCGATGGCACCAATAGAAAGCGATTGACTCACGTAGAAAACAAATGGGATAGTTCACCTACGTGGTCTCCAGATGGGAAAAAAATCGCTTTTGCAAGGGAATACGAAGATTCGGAGGGAAATTGGCAAGAAGAAATATGGATTATGAATGGAGATGGTAGCGAACAGACCCAACTAAAAAAGTTGCGCGGTAGAGCTCCTTGTTTTATGAAAGATGGAAGAATACTCTTTCATTCCAAATCAGAATTTAATCAAATTTGCATTGCCGATAGCGATGGTCGTAACATCATCACATTAACAAACAATACTTTCAAAGATAAGGCTCCTAAAGTTTCTCCAGACGGCAAACACATAGCATTTATTTCAGATAGAGACGGAAACCAAGAAGTTTACGTAATGAACATAGATGGTTCTAATCAAAAACGACTGACGTATAATACTGTTTCGGATTGGGACGTGTGTTGGTCTCCTGATAGTTCTAAACTCATTTTTTCTTCTGATGCTGGTGAATATTTAGACCTTTACATTATAAACAAAGATGGTACTTCAATAAGGAAATTTATAGCTAATGGTTTGCAAGCATCATGGTTTACTAAAAACTAAATATGGAGTTACTACATTTGTTTGGACAGCATGTTAAGCATATAAAGTTTAACTTACGAATCAATGAAAACAGAAAGAAGACATTACGAAAAGTCATTTAAACTAATGGCTATTGAATTAGTTAATTCAGGGAAAAGTACCCGTGAAGTTAGCAAAGATTTAGGTATTCGCCAAGAATTATTATCGAGATGGTGTAGAGAATTTAAATCCAACTCTGCAGGTAGTTTTTCAGGTAATAGTCGAGCTAATTTAACGCCAGAACAAAAGGATCGCACAATTAAAAAAGACATTGAGAGAGGCTGAATTAGAGCGTGATATCTTAAAAAAGGCAGTGAGCATCTTCTCCAAGAACAGATAGATATTTTTAATTTTATAGACACCTACAAATTAAAATATCCTATGGATAGGATGTGCAAAATATTAAAAGTAAGTAAGAGTGGTTACTATTATTGGCGTAAAGGGTCAATTTCAAAAAGAGAAAAAGAAAATACCTTTTTATTACAAGAAATATTTACTATTTATGACCAGAGTAATGGCACTTATGGTAGTCCTCGAATACATCAGGAATTATATCAATTAGGTTATAAAGTATCTCGTCCAAAAGTTTCCAGAATTATGAAGAAGAATAAAATACAAAGTAAGATCAGAAAAAAATGGGTAATAACTACGGATTCCAAGCATAATGATCCCATAGCTCCAAATTTATTAAACAGAAATTTTAGGGTTGATTTGCCAGGTCAAGTATGGGTGTCAGATATTACATATATAAATACTAAAAACGGATGGGTATATCTAACAGTAATTATTGATTTGTTTAATCGTAAAGTAATTGGTTGGGCATTAAGTAGTACTATGAAAGCAGATCAAACATCTATTGCAGCTTTAAAAATGGCTCTTTCCAATAGAAATAAAAGTGAAAACTTGATATTTCATTCAGATAGAGGTGTGCAATATGCCTGTAGTGATTTTACTAAAGTTTTAAGTAAAAATGATATTATACAAAGTATGAGTAGAAAAGGAAACTGTTGGGATAACGCTGTAGCAGAATCATTCTTTAAATCATTAAAAACTGAAAGTATATATCAATATAATTTTATATCAAAATTAGAAGCAAAAAGAAAAATTTTTCAATACATAGAAATTTGGTATAATCGAAAAAGAAGACATTCTGCTTTAGGATATAAAACTCCTTTAGAAATAGAAAAATTGTTTAATATTAAAAAGGCAGCTTAACTTATTGTCCAGTTTTTTGTTGCAATTCCAAGTTTGGGATGTTCATCTAAATGAACTATATTTACCATTCAAGGCACACACATTGTATATAAAAAATAGCGCAATTCATTACTAACACCAAGGCTTGGGCATTTTTAGAAAGTCGTCAAATTTAAAAATTCGGCTTGTGTATAATCCCAAAAGTTATTGCTTATTTACTGCGCTACTTTTCATATACGGAGCCGTTATGCGGCAGCTTAAAAAAAGCACAAATATGATAGATAGGTTAATAAATAATTTTTTAAAGTTTGGTTCACTTTCTCAATTGGAGAAAGAGACAATAATTGAAAGCATCGAAATCAAAGAATTTAAGAGAGGTGACTTTTTATCAAAAGAAGGACAAAAATCAATTAATAGTTATTTTGTGCTTCATGGTTGTATCAGACAATATAATTTATCAGATGGAGACGAAAAAACAACCCGCTTTTTTACTGAAGGCGAATGGGTTATTTCAGTAGATGAGATTTCCGAGAATGCTGTTTCAATGCACAACTGGATATGTATGGAAGATTGCATTTTAGTTACGGGAAATGAACAAAAAGCTCAGGAACTTTTTGATAAATTTCCAAAATTAGAAACCATATCAAGAAAGATTGTTGAAACAGCATTCTTAGAAATTCAAAGAAGTATTTTGTTTTATCATTCAGAAACACCAGAACAGAGATATCTATCATTAGTTAATAAATACCCTGACATTTTACAACGTGTGCCGCAATATCATATTGCAAGTTATATTGGTGTTAAACCCGGATCTTTAAGCAGGATTAGAAAACGAATTGCCAAAAAAACTCGGATTAATAATTATCAGTAGTTTTTGTCGGTTTCCATCTTATGGCATCAAAAGTTATATAGGCAGTTGCTGCAATTTCAAATCCTGAAAATACAGCATAATACGAAGTCGGCTTATCGGCAAAAAGTGTGGCGGATTGAATAAGAGTCATTAAAGTTCCGGATGCTATTTGAACCCAGCGTAAAGTGTTATCGTTTTTTATTATTTGAGGAAGAAAAACATTTGTAAGTGCAATTTGCATCATTGCGGCAGAAGCAGCAATAAAACCGGGAGTCATATCAAAACTGCCCACTGTGCCTGTATGATATTGCGAATGCATATCTGCATCCATAAATGCTGCTAAATCACAATACAAATAATTTAAAGATGCATATACCCATAGGCTTGAATAAATATTTCGCCTGTTTTTATTGTACCACTCACTATTGATAAAGGATGTTCTCATTTCTGAATTATTTTGATTTGAATAGATTAATGACTTTTTATTTAGAGAATTAGTTTCCGGAAAAATATTGTTCTCATAGTTAATTGCGTAGTTCTTCGATAATAAATTACTTTGTGATGATAATTGTGTTAATGAATTATTAGAAGCTAAAATAACATTCTCTGTAAGTCTTTTATGGTTGAGTTTTAATTGATTGCTAATTAGAAGATTTGTTGATGGTAAACCATTTGACTTATTAAAAAATAACTGAGCTGTTCCTAGTAATGTAATTAAGGAGAAAATGAAAAGAGCCGTCAAACTTAAAATATATTTTTTTTTCATACCTTATTTTAATACAAAGCTATCTTTACAAGTTCACAAATTCATTAACTTGGGTTAAGAAATGAAAAAAAAGCCGAGCGCATAGTCGTGTAGATGGCTCCGCCATCATTAGATAGCGGAGTGTACCTTACACAGCTCTGCTGAGTTTACCGAAGTACCACCGTATCCTTCGTCAAGTTCAGGACAGTCCATACGGGTCTCGTATACAGCGGTTCACCAAATCGAAGTTTGCTCCTTATTTAAGTAGTCTATCCTAGGAATGTATCCTTTTCTTTTACCTCTGGATATGGTAATGGTAGTACCTGGTACAGGACTTTGAGCTACTGCCCTACCTCCCATTCGGGTTCGACTCCAAGCATAGGCTTGTCCATGTTTAATCCCTAATCGAATCAGATTCTTACGTTTTCTCTCCTCCCTGCTTCAGCTGGCTAAAAACTTACGTTTCGCCCTCCAATCATGCCAAATACAATACCATAACCGATTACGTAGCCACTCATCTAACTTTTTGAGCTTAGTGTAGCTATTGGTCAACCGATAATTGTTGACCCATCCTCTGCATACTTGGGTAATTCTGTCCAATCGTTCTATCAAGGACATCGGTTTGGTTTTCTTGGTCAAACCTTTAAGATTACGCTTAAATGTATTCCAACTACTTTTACTAACAACCAACTGGTACTGTCCTTTTATGCCTTTCTTGTAGATCGGCACAAATCCATGCCCTAGCAACTCAAAATTTACAGGTCTGCGTATACCGCTTTTTGCCTTGTTTATTGGTAATTTAAGTCTTTCTCTTAGAAAAACATAAACCCTGTTTCCAACCTCTTTAGCTTTGCTTTTGGATTTTGTATAGATACTAAAATCATCTGCATAGCGAACATAACGAAGGCCTTGTCTTTCCGGTTCCATATCCAAAACATCTACTACTTTGGTCATCCCAATTTTTCTTTTGGGTTTTGGACGTCATTATGTATAACTAACTTATCCCATCTAATAGCCTCTTATTTGGTTTCTGTTCGTCAGTACCAACCATACAGTTTGGCTTACTTCAGTGCAAAGGTCAACCTAAACTACCTTGCATCTTACTTTACTTAGGGTCGTTACTTCCTCGTATAAGGGACTTGCACTCGTTGGACGTTCAATTAATTGAACTATATTTACCATTCAAGGCACATCACAACGTGTATAATTAATCACTAGTACTAGCCTACTTGCGAAAATCCTCGCGGATTTTCTATTCGGTTTGCATTTACTAGATTAGTTGCCAAACCATATACAAATACGCAGTGGATATCATTAACAATATAATCCCAATACTTTTTATCTTAGGTCTGATACAAGGCTTAGTTTCTGGTATTTTATTAATCTGGCTAAATCAAAAAGAAAATTGCTCAACCCTATTTCTCGGGATTTTTGTCCTTGCTTTTTCAATAGATTATATTGCACCTATATTAAAGCTTTTAGATATAACAATTTATTACCCGCAATTAAATTTCCTATTTGATTTTCGGTGGCTAATGTTTCCTCTTTTCTATTTATATGTAAAGCAAGTTTCGATATTACCAAAATCAAAAAATATGTATTACTATCTTATTCCTTGGATGGTAATGTTTATTATTAGCTTACTCGCTTATTTTAAAGTTATTAATGGAATCGAGAATTTATGGAACTCTTCTTGGTTTATGATTTTTTACTACAGAGGGAGTAATGTATTTGATATATTTATGGCAGTAAAAATAGTTTTATTTATTAATAAGCATTCTACTGAAACCAAGAACCAATACACTTCTACCAAACTAAAAGAGTTAAAATGGGCAAAACTGTTTGTATTATGTGGTATTGTTTTTATTCTGGCTATGCACATTCGTCTTGTTGTTACGAACTTTTATCTCGATTTATTTGAAGCAATTGTCAATGTCGGTTTTCTATATTGGGTTTCCATTTATGGTATTCGGCAACAAAATGTGCTATCCTTAATTTCAGAAATCAATGTTGACAATATTCCTATTAAATGTGCTACAAAAATTATAGAGCATCCACCTAAACAGGTAACAGATGAAGATATTACTTTGGTTGAAAAAATAGAGCAATATATTACTGAACAGAAAGCATTTTTAATGCCTGAATTAACTATTGCAGACGTTTCAAAAAGTATTAATGAACATCCTAAACGTGTTTCTTTGGCTATTAATGCGGTTACTAAAAAGAATTTTAAATCTTATATTAATAGCTTTAGAATTAAAGCAGCAAAAAGCATATTGGAGGATGACTCTACTGCTAATTTAAGCATTGAAGGTATCGGTTCTGAAGTTGGATTTAAAAGTAAAAGTGTTTTTTATGCCGCTTTTAAAAAAGAAACAGGTTTTACTCCACATAATTTTAAAACTCAAAGTAAAGAATCTTATAATTGATTAGCACACAACAAGCCAACTCTCAAGTTGTAAAATCCAAAAAATAGTTTGAAAATCAGATTTTCAAACCTGAAATCATCTATTTTGTTATTTAAAGCTGTAAATACATTCTACTTTTACCGAAAATTTAAAATATAAAAAATGATAAAAATGAATGTTTTAAGAGCTTTAATTAGCTTATCCATTATTGTAATATCATATAGCTGTTCGAGTGATGATGATGCTATGAACCCTATAGACAATAGAGTTTTTAATATTAATAACAATACTGGCTATTTTATTAACTTAGATGAAACGGTAAATCTTATAGTTTCAGCTACGATTCAAGACGATGGAAACTTTGGTGATGTAATAAATAGGGGGATTGCTTATGGAACTTCATCAAAACCCGAAGTTGGCTCTAATAATATTTCTGTTGCTAGTGGAAGCTTTGATTCTATTTCAGGATACATTAAAGGCTTAACAAAAGGACTAACTTATTTTATAAGAGGATATTTTGAATACAGTGATGGTACTTTTTTTTATGGAAATGAGATACAGGCAAGTACAGATGTTGAAGCAAGTACTAGTAGAGATTTAACTCTAACTATAGAATCGCAAGCAGTCTTAATACAGGTAGATTTTATCACTGTAACATTAAACATTAATGATGTTATGAAAGAAATGCCTGTAGAAATTGGTATTGAATATAGTATAAATAATGACTTTACTAATAGTAGCACTAATTCAGTTGGAAATTTTGATGGTATCCATAATCAAGGTAATATTGTAGTTACAAGTTATTCGGCTGTTGCTGAATCTCTATTGTCTAAAACTCAGTATTATTTTAGACCTTATGCAAAATATGCTGATGGAACAGTAACTAATGGAGGAACTAGCACTGCTTCTTTTACTACAAACTAAATGATATAATACATTTGCTAGTCGAGTACCCCGCAGTGATTAATCCGTGAGGCTCTCACATTTCTACTAAGCTTACCAATTTTAATGCAATGATATTTCAGGAGGAGACAGACAATAAAAAAGGAGTGTTTAAAATTTAAACACTCCCAATTTTGTTATTTAAAAATGCACATTAATTTTCATTTGGAGGAAGACTATCATAATCTTGATTGTCACTAGGTCCAAATAATCTTTTACATCCATTTCTTAAACTACATCTTAATCCGATAGATAAAAAACCACCATTAATTGCGGATTCTTGATCTTTTGTAAGAGTTTTAACTTTTAAATTTTTTAATTCCAATTTTTTCATTTTTTATTTTATTTAAATGGTTTACAAAATATTCACCTCAACCCTAACTGCAATAAAAAAAGCAAATTACAGGTCAAAATAAATTCCTTATCCTCTAAATAGAGTTTGTTTTTTTATTGCTTTATGAGTAAACTTAACTTGATTAAAATAAGATCTAGCCAAATAATAAGATTTGAATTCATTTAATCTTTGTTTTTCATCAAAAACCCTATTTAAACTCATGTGAATCAAATCCATAACATAATTATCTTTAATTAATTCACTGTTCCGTAATGTGTTTTTTATTTCTGTTTCGATGTCCATATTTTCAAGAAAATCGTTTGGTTTTAAATCCCCTATATCTCTCCTTATTTCGGTGTAAATTTTGTTTAGTGATTTTCTTAATTTAGAGTCCAGATTAAATCTACTGGAAAAAGCTTCTATGTTTTTTTCGCAAAATGAAATCATCTCTTCTATAGTAAAGTTGAAAAACTTTAAATAGTGTTCTATTTTCAAAATCGAAAACATATAAATATCGTTCTGCTTTAATTCATGATTCAAAATTGTAAGAACTGTATGCTTACTATCCAAGCTAAATATATATTCTGTTAAACCCATTAATTTTTCACCTCCAAACCTGTACATTTCTTGTTCATAAGGCAACACATGATAATTTCGGATTATATTTTCCTGTTTTAAATTGTTGATTTTCGAAAAAATATCTTCTATAACAGAAGCTGATTCTGTTTTAAATCTAACTCTTAAATGAGTTTCCGGATAATCATACCTTACAAAAAAGAATTGGCTTATAGAGTTTTCTACAACTATAGTATGGTATATAACATTTACTAAATCATTTTCTGCATAGGGGTTACAATACAAATCAAAATACAACCAATCACTTAAAATTGGTGCTTTATGTCCTATCGTAATATCTTCTTTTACAATTTCAAAATCTGATCTATCTGCCTTAAAACCGGTGTTTTTTATACTGGCAATAATTTCGTGAGAATAGTGATTTAATTTATTATGTACTTCTGGTATAAAAGATTCATATAGACATTCACTCACATAAATTGGGGCCACTTTTTTAAGTTTTTTAAATAAAATATGTAAATGATCCTCATTCTCAGTATTAATGGTTATATCTCCTTTATCCTCTATAAATGAAATTTGCTTTGAAAATGAATATTCTTTTAGTCGACTTAGTAAATAGGATTTAAATCCTTGGAAATCAAAATCATCATCTGATAATAAAATCTGAGCGGGATATAGTAAAATATCATCTTCTAAATAAATCCTTGGAACAAAAGGCAAAAACATGTTCTTATAATAATTGAAATTGAAATTAACACTGTGAATTTCTTTTTGCTGAGATTGCAAATCTGCCAAAAACTTATAAACATCTGAATTTGATAATGTTGTATTGACAGAAGATGTTATTCTTGGTATGATCTCTTTCTTATATTTTTCTGAAACCAGTATAAATCTTGTACCATTAAACCGAATAAAAATATCTGATAAAAAAATAGGATTAGAATCCTCATTATATATAGTATTAAGAGGGATATTATAGTCATAATATTGCCTACTCGCAACAACATTGGTAGCTCTTGGTTTTGATATTATATTTACTTCTGCTAATAGTTGATCTTCAAAAGATTTTTTTTCATAATCTGCAATATTTTCACATATTCTTTCTGAGACTTGATCGAATCTGGAGAGCAAATTTATAGCAGATGTCCCCCCCATGTATTTAAAATAAGTAATCTTTTTCTTTGTTTTTTTACAAGTCAATAACTCAAAAACAACACTAAAAGTAGATGGTAAATTTGACATATCTACTTGAGTATTATTGGCAACTGTTTTAGACAAACAAACTTTATTTTTATTAGACACCAACACTTTACTCAATATATCCGGGTGTAGTCTTATATCATTTTCTAAATTAGTAGGACTATACTGTAATCCAGAATACGGGTTAAAAACTTTACTTAAAGGAATAAAAACATCCTTATAACTATGGTAAAATTTATTCCCAAATTTTAATAAGGATGTATGGATTGGGGTATATTTCTTATTATAGGTTACTGTAAAATTTATGAATTTTAATATCTTTTCCTGTAACGCTAACTCTAATTGCCCTATATCTTTTTCAAAAGCCGTGATAGAGTGAGAATATTTGTTACTACTTTCTTGTTTTGAGAGTAAATCATCTTGTTCTTTACTATAGGATTGAGAAAAATCATCAAAATCTTTAGTGGTTTTTATGCTATGCAAATTATTATTTACCAATTTTGAATATAATCCTTCTACCTTGGATAGATTTCGATATGGATAAAAAACCATTTCATTAATAACAATCCCAGCTTCAATACTATCCAATAAAAAAGCATGAATCTCAGTTTCCTCAAACCCGTCTTTTTCCAAATCCCTCACTACCTCAACAATTTGGACACCATTTTCAAACCTTTCTACAAGCCATTTAATATTCTCATCATAATCGATTTCTACATATTTTGTCTCAATATCTCCTGTCGTTTTTTTCTCGAACTTATAAAAACTTATCTTACTCTTACTTAAAAAATGGATAGATGGATTTGTGTAATAGGCAAATTTTTTCCAATCCCTGCTCATCGTTGCAGTTAACTTTTCTGAAATCAATAAATTATCAAAATCTACCTTAAGAAGCAGTGTTTCTGATTTAGTGATTATACGCTTATCCCCCCATTTTAAAACACCAACACTAGTAAAAGTCCCAAAAGGAACAGGGTTAAGATGCGCTCTCGAAAAATAATTATCCAGCGATACTTTAATCTTTTCTGTTTTGCTTTTTTTGGCATCCTCATACAAACTTCTGGAAGAGGTTAATATAGATAATTGAAATAATTTGTTTTCTTCAAAAAAATTATATACATCATTAGCATTACAACCATAGGATTCTACAGAAAAGGATACTACTCTTGATATTAATTCATTAAAAAAATTCATCTATCTTGATTAAAGTTTCATTTATTATTATGTAAATAAATACACGAATAGCAAAACATCAATTTATAAACCAACACCTCTAAGTAAGTTTACTAAGTATAATTCCTAAAATTATATTTTGTTACCCAAAAAAATCCCAAATAATATCTATGTAGCCTAAAAAAGTATGCCGCATTAGATTTAGCATAACAGATGAATGTCTTTTTACCTACAACCAAACCACATCCCCACCTATCTCATTAACTATATAATTATCTTTTAAAACACCTTTAAATTCTATAGTTTTAAAAATTATTCTTGTTTTTGTAATTAATCGCCAAATAGTGCGACTTTACTTACTATAAAAATTATTTTATACTCCAATTGTTCTACAAGCAAAAAGAAATAGCCATTCTTGTATTTGCCAATTCTTCTAAAGAAGAATTGAAACATAAACGCATTGCAAACGGAGAGCAATTATTTAACTATTTCAATTCGCAAACTATTGATAAGGTTCGCAAAACTGGTCTTCCCTTTGCTGTATATTCTGAAAAAGAACAACAAGGAAATACCTTTGGAGAACGTTTTACTAATGCTATCGAAGATCTTTTTAACAAAGGATATCAAAAAATTATCACTATTGGTAATGATAGCCCTAACTTAAAAGCCTCTCACCTTATTGATGCCTGCAATACCCTTTTAGAAAATGATGTCGTTATTGGTCCATCCACAGATGGTGGAATCTACCTAATGGGACTACATAAGCAAAGTTTTGAAAAGCAAGCATTTTTAAAGCTCCCTTGGCAAACAAAAAAACTAGCCAAAACAATTATTGCTACTATATCCTCTAAAGGACAAAAAATTGAAGTACAACAAAAACTTAGGGATATTGATAGGTTTCAGGACTTAAAAGATTTTTTTTATAATACCAAAAACCTGTCCCAAACATTAAAGAGTATACTTGTACTACTACTAACTAATTTTTCTAAAAAGATTAGCTTTAAAAATACTTTTATTTCTGTCTGCATCTTTAAAACTACCTATAATAAAGGATCTCCCTGCTTGATATAATTTACTATATCCAATTAAAAATAATTCTATCTAAATATATTTATGAAGCACTTTTTACTAGGGCTTACACTATTTATAGTGTCTTTTGTTAATGCCCAAAATGTGGTTACAGGAACCGTAACTACAGCAATCGATGGTACTCCTTTGCCATTTGTGAATATTGTAATAAAAAACACCAATCAAGGAACTACCTCTGATGTTAACGGGAATTATTCTATATCAACAGATAATAAAAACACCTTTCTTGTTTTCTCTTCTTTAGGTTTTAAAACAGTCGAAGTACTTATAAATAACCAAAATAGTATAGATGTTAGTATGGAAGAAAGCTCTACGGGTCTGGACGAGGTTATTGTTACGGCACTTAACCAAAAACGAGACTCCAAAGAGCTAGGGTATGCGATACAAAAAATAAGCGAAAAAGATATCAACGGGGTAAAATCTGTAAATTTTTTAGATAATCTGGCAGGAAAACTAGCCGGAGTAACTATCACTCCCGGAGGAGCTACCGGAGTTGGGTCTTCCTCTAAAATTGTAATTAGGGGGGAACAATCTTTTACAAACAATAACCCATTATTTGTAGTAGATGGTACGCCTATAAACAACAGCACTGTTTTTAATTTTACAAACGAAGCAGCGGCAGGATTTCAAGAGGTTGATTTTGGTAATGGTGCGATGGAGGTAAATCCCGATGATATCGAAACCGTTTCTGTATTAAAAGGTCCTGGTGCAGCAGCATTATATGGTACAAGAGCTTCTAACGGGGTTATTATTATAAACACCAAAAACGGAGCTAATAGCAAAGGATTAGGAATAAGTATTAACTCTAGTGTATTTATCGATAGTGCTTTTCAATTACCACAATTTCAAAACCAATACGGGCAAGGAAACTCTGGTCAGTTTGCTTATGTAAACGGGCTTGGCGCAGGAACCAACGATAATATCTCCTACAGTTGGGGACCCAGATTAGACCAAGGAACTTTGATTGCACAGTTTGATAGCCCCGTTACTTTACCAGATGGTACTGTTGTTCGCGGTGGAGATACTTCACTATACAGTGCATTGCCAATTACCCCTACTCCTTTTACCTCTAACCCTAATAATGTAAAAGATTTTTACCAAACAGGAGTAACCACCATTAACTCTATAGCGTTATCTTCAAGCTTTGATCAAGGAAATTACCGCCTGTCCTTTACCGATCTAAGAAGCGAATCTATAATCCCCGGGGTAAATCTGGATAGAAAAACAGTGGCAGCACGATTAGGTTTTTTACCTACTCCAAAAACAAAAGTAACCAGCAGCATTAATTATGTAAATAGCACCAGTGATAACCGCCCATCTAACGGGTATGGATCAGAAAATGTAAACTATTCGTTAGTAGCATGGGGACCCCGATCTTTAAACATCGATAATCTGCGAAACTACTGGCAACCTGGTTTAGAAGATATTCAGCAATATTCTTTTAACTATACTTTTTTTGACAACCCGTTTTTTATACTTAACGAAAACCGAAATAGCTTTCATCGGGATCGTGTTTTTGGCACCATATCCATGCAACAAGAGCTCGCTACTAATCTAAAGGCAACAGTACGCACAGGAATGGACTATTCTAACGAAAAACGACAGTTTTTACGAAATTTTAGCACGAATAGGTTTAGAAATGGCGCGTATGCAGAGCATGATGTTACCTATCGCGAAATAAACACCGATTTTTTACTTAATTACACAAAAAAAGTAAGTGATTTTAACATCGATTTATCTTTGGGAGGCAACCGGTTAGATCAAAAAGCAACCACTACACAAACGCAAACCACACAATTAGCACAACCCGGTATTTTTAGTTTTAATAATGCAGCTTCGCCTATAGAAAGCTTTGGGTTTATATCCAAAAAACGTATCAATAGCTTATATGGACTTTTAAAAATAGGATATAAAAACGTTCTCTTTTTAGATATTACAGGCAGAAATGATTGGTCTAGTGCTTTGGCAACTCCTTTTTCGGCAGATAACACCTCTTTTTTCTACCCTTCGGCATCTGGTAGTTTTGTGGTAAGTAATGTAGTAAAGCTACCAAGGGTAATTTCGTTTGCAAAAATAAGAGCAAGTATTGCACAGGTAGGAAACGATACCAATCCATACCAAACCTCTGGTGCTTTTATATCCCAAACGCCAGTAAACTCCCAACCTACATTTACCAATCAAAATTTTATTCCAAACCCTAATTTAAAACCAGAGCAAACCACCTCGTATGAATTTGGAACCGATATCCGCTTTTTTAAAGATCGATTAAATGTTGACTTTACCTATTACAACTCCTTAACCAAAGATCAGATACTATCCTTGCCTATCCCTGTATCTTCAGGATTTAACCAGCAAGTAGTAAATGGCGGAGAAGTACGCTCCCAAGGAGTCGAAATTGTACTAAATACCATCCCTGTACAAAATGAAAGTTTTACATGGAACTCTACCGTTAACTTTAGCAGAAATGTATCTACTATAGAATCTTTGCCACAGCAAGAAGGAAGAATCACATTGGCATACTCCCGGGTATATGATAACCCAGATCAAACAGTATGGTTTCAGGTAGAAAAAGGTGGTCGTATTGGCGATTTTTATGGTACCGGGTATTTACGTAATGAAAATGGCGATTTTGTACTTACGCCAGAAGGGCGTTTTATTGCCGATAACACTCTTAAAAAACTTGGTAATTCTAATCCGGATTTTGTACTTGGGTTTCACAATCAATTTACCTACAAAAACTGGAACCTCAGCTTTTTATTCGATTGGCGACAAGGTGGCGAATTAGTATCCCGCACCCTATCCCTTGCGGCTGTTGGAGGACAATTAGAAGAAACCGCTTACAGACCCGATGCAGGCATTATAGCGCAGGGAGTGGTAAATACAGGCACCGCAGATAACCCTGTATATGTACCCAATACTACTGCAGTTTCCCCAGAAAGTTATTATCGCCAGTTTTATGACCGTAATCATGAGGAAAACAATGTATACGATGCCTCTTATCTTAAACTTAGGCAATTTTCGATTGGATATTCTTTTCACCTCGATAAAAACACATTAGGATTTTTAAAAGAAGGAGCTGACTTTACTATCTCTTTTATTGGTAAAAATATTTTTGCGATAAGCGAGATCCCCCATTTTGATCCAGAGCAATTAGCGGTTCAAGGACAAGGATTAGTTAGTGGTGTAGAAGATTTATCTTATGCAACCACCAGAAGTTTTGGATTAAAACTAGGAGTTAATTTTTAATAGAAAAGCAATGAAGAACTATATATACCTATTTATTTTCACGATCCTGATCGCAGGATGTACCAAAGATTTTGAAGATATTAACACCAACCCTAATGCCCCCGTAGATGTGCAACCCGCATTATTATTGCGACAAGTAATTTATGATTATGGCGAGCAGATGTCTTATGAAGGTTTTGTTGCAGGAAATCTGTTAGGGCAGCATCTTACCGCTTTAGATTTTAACTTGTTTGATCGTCATGCATTAAACTCTCCGCAGTTAGGAGGAAACCCCTGGACTATTTTTTATACCAATCTTAGAGATAATGAAATCATTTTAAAGAAATCTCAAGAAATAGAAACTTTTGCAGTTTATGAAGGCCCGTCTCTAATATTAAAAGCCTGTATGACTATGGGACTTACCGATCTTTTTGGAGACGTTCCTTATAGTGAAGCTTTTACTGGAAACACCAACACCGTTACCCCAAAATATGATCTGCAAAAAGATATATATTTAGCACAAGGCGGAATTCTGGATAACCTACAAAAAGGTATCGAAGCGATACAAAAATATTCAGGTATTTTTGCTCTGGAAGGAGATATACTATATGATGATAATTTACAAAACTGGATTAGATTTGCTAACTCTTTACGTATTAAAGCGCTAATGCGAATCTCTGCAAAACAAGATATTACCACCCAATTACAAGCTATTGTTACAGAAGGCAACTACATTACTACCAATACCGAAAATGCCGTTTTTGAATTTACAGATGCAGAACCTAACAACTTTAGATTAGCAAGATTAAGAGCAGGAGATTTCAATAATTTTGTGATGTCTGAAACTATCGAAGACATATTAACCAGATTAAACGACCCCAGAGTTTCCGTTTTATTCAGACCGTTCGAAAATGCTACAGATAATCAATATAACGGATTAATTAATGGGATTGACGCATCACAAACCACGATCTCTTTGTCTGATTATTCTCTTGCAGGAAAGATATTTAGAGAAAACACAGGAGATCTGGATGCTAATTACATGACTGCATGGGAAACCAGCTTTTTACTTGCCGAAGCTGCCTTAAAAGGATTTATTACCAAAGATGCAAAAACATTATATGACACTGGCGTAACACAAGCTTTTGAATATTGGCAAACTACCCTTCCAAATGCCTATCTAAATACAACAGCAGCGTATAATAACACCATAGCTCTAGAACAAATTATAACCCAAAAATGGATTGCAAATACTATTAATGGATATGAAGGATGGATAGAATATCGCCGTACTGGCTACCCTGCATTACAACCCGTTGCCGCAAGTTTAAATAACGGAATTATACCAGTTAGATTACCATATCCTGCAGAAGAAGCTACTTTAAACACCACTAATTATACTACCGCAGCACAAACCACAAATGCAAACAGCATCAATTTTCCTGTTTGGTGGAACCAATAAACGATAACAATCAAAAATGGAAGAAATACAAATCTGGCAATGGGGATTAATCCTGCTATCTGGCGTATTATTTTTTTGGTGGTCACCATTGGCGAAAACCAAAGACCAATTTTATAAAGCCAACACACATAAAAAGCAACCAACCTTTTGGATGCTTACCGGCAGCCTGATAATTTCCTGGATATTTGCCAAGAGTATTACCAATGCCGCAAACCTAGGTCTTAGTTTTGGATTGGTAGGTGGCGTAGCGTATGCTGCATACTATCTTTCTTTTGCAGTTGCAGGGGTAATACTATATCAATTAAGAACAAAAGGCAAGTTCGATAGTATTCATCATTTTTTAAGCTCTCGCTTTGGTCATAAAGCAGTACTTCTTTTTTCTGTTTTAATTGGTATACGTTTATTTAACGAAGTATGGTCTAACACCATGGTAATCGGATCCTACTTTGGAGAAATAGGTAGTACCGCATATTATAGCGCCATCGTGGTGTTTACCCTGTTAACCCTATCCTATGCGTTAAAAGGAGGCTTAAGTAGTAGTATTTTTACCGATGTAATACAAATGGGATTGTTTACGGTATTACTTTTTATCATTCTATGGAATATTTTTAGCGTAGAAAGTTTTTCTGTAGAACAAGTTGTGATTTCTGGGGAGTGGACTATGGCAATGGGAGGCAATTTATTACTTGCTGCTATACTACAGTCTTTTAGCTATCCCTTTCATGACCCTGTTTTAACAGATCGCGGATTTATTAGCTCTCCAAAAATTACGCTTCAAAGTTTTTTATGGGCTTCTGTTCTTGGAGCATTTTGTATCCTGCTCTTTAGTATCGTTGGGATTTTTGCACAACAACAAGGTTTTCAGGGGCAAGCAGCAGTAGCAGTAAGCAAAGCTTTTGGAACCGTAATATTATTGGTCATCAACTTTATAATGATTACCTCTGCCGCCTCTACACTAGACTCTACATTTGCGTCTTCGGCAAAATTGTTTGCTATAGATCTGGGGTGTAGTTCTAAAATATCTTTTGGTCGTTGGGTAATGATTGCTGTAGCTTTACTAGGTACTTTACCGGTGTTTTTGGATGCCGAAATTTTATCTGCAACCACCATTAGCGGCACTATGGTAATTGGACTAACCCCCATATTTTTGTTCTGGAAAACCAATGCTCCAAAAAGCAGCTTTTTTTTATCGGTAGGTTGCGGACTATTATTTGGTTTTTTATTAGTTTTTGAAATGTTCCCTGCGCAATTTATATATACCACAGGAAAATATGCAGAACTCCTATGGGTAAACATTTGGGGGATATTAAGTTGTTTTATAGTATATTTTATACCAATATGGATAAGAAAACGATACCCTTAGGAAAACGTAACGGCAAGACCTTGATCTTTGGTGGCATTTATAGCAACCTGCAAGCATTAGAGGCTTTAATTACTATTGCCGAAGAAGAAAAAATCGCTCCCCAAAACTGTTTCTGTACAGGAGACATTGTAGGATATTGTGCACAACCCGAAGAAACCGTACAGCGATTTATACAGTGGGGGGCACAATCGATTATAGGTAATGTAGAAGAGCAATTGCGCACAGGAGCAATCGAATGTGGATGTGATTTTAAAGCAGGATCCAGATGTGATGGATTTTCTAAAACATGGTATGCCTTTGCACAAACCCAATTATCCAAAGCTTCTATAACATGGATGAAATCCTTACCAGATCATATTAGTTTTGAATTCGCTAACAAAAATATAACTCTGGTGCATGGTAGTTATACCCATATTTCTGAATTCATTTTTAAATCCACCCCTTGGCAAGCAAAACAATCTTCATTTAATGCCAGTACTAGTAACGTAATCATTGCAGGGCATTGTGGATTGCCGTTTTATGACCAAAAAGAAGAAAGGATTTGGATAAACCCGGGAGTTATTGGTATGCCTGCCAATGAAGGTAAAACAAGAGTATGGTATGCAATTTTAGATGATTCTGAAGGTTTTTCTGTTCGATATAAAACCTTTGCGTATGACTACCAAACGGCAAGCCAGTTAATGCTGGCAAAAGAACTACCCCAGGAATATGCGACAACCTTATGTACAGGGCTATGGGATAATATGGAAATACTTCCGGAAACAGAAAAGAAGTTACAAGGTATCGATATAAAGAGATTTATAGAATCTGTATCCTAAAAAGAGTGATTTAACGTGTCATACCTTTTATTTTTACCTGCATCCTAATAGTTTTATTTACAGCCAGGCCGCATGTAGTCTGGGGCGCGCCACGCGCCTTGGGTTTCGACCTCTGCGCCCGACCAAAAATACTCCGCGCTCTAGTGACCACCCCACGCGCCTTGGGTTTCTGCTTCTGCGCCCCACCAAAAGTACTCCGCGCCCTAGTGACTACCCCACGCGCCTTGGGTTTCTGCCTCTGCGCCCGACCAAAAATACTCCGCGCCCGGGCAAAACACTCCGCGGGTGGACTGGCGAGCTTCGAGAACCTCAGCTCACAAATTCGAGAACCTCAGCTCACAAATTATTCTACACCGAAGGGTGAGCTTCGAGAACCTCAGCTCACGGATTCAAGAACCTCAGCTCACGGATTATCATACACCGAAGGGCGAGCTTCGAGAACCTCAGCTCACAAATTCGAGAAC
>NZ_CDSBKO010000079.1:0-19436 GCF_977115655.1 Aquimarina sp. | reverse complement strand
TAGTGATATTTATTTTAATAAAGGAGAATATAACCCTGGCAGTACCTCGGGGCAATACTTGCTTGCCCACGAATTGACACATACCCTACAGCAAGGAGCAGTAGTACGACAAAAAACCAAACAAACCTATCATCAAACACCACCCAAAATTCAGGGGGTTTTTGGTAGATTATGGAGTGCTGCCAAGAGTGTGGGCAAGGCAGCATGGTCCGGGGTCAAAAAAGTAGGTAGTGCCATCGTTAGTACCGTATCCAAAGGAGTAGACTGGATACTTGGCAAAATATCCCCTATTCTAAAAAGAATACCGGGATATACCCTATTGACCGTAATCCTGGGCAAGGATATCATAACAGGGGATCCTGTAGATCGTAATGGTCCTAACCTTATAAAAGGCTTTATAGGATTAATACCGGGAGGCCATGACCTTTGGGCAAAACTGGAAGAATCCAAAATGATTACCAGTGCGTTTGGCTGGTTGGAGACAGAAATTTCCAAGTTGGGGTTAAGCTGGGCTGCCATCAAAACAGCATTCAAAACAGCAGTATCTTCCTTGTCGGCAACAGATGTGTTTAGCCCTATAGAAGCTTTTAACACCAAAATAAAACCCATTTTTGCCCCGATACTTGCCAATATCCTTACCCTTGCCAAAAAAGTGATAAAAAAAGTAGCCGAGTTTGTTCTGGAAGGTTTTTTAAGGTTAGCTGGTCCGTTTGGCAAAAAAGTAATGGATATTTTGCGTAAAGCAGGCGATACCTTCTGGACTATTGTTGGGGATCCCATTGCCTTTTTAAACAATTTGATAAAAGCGGTAAAAGGAGGGGTCAATAAATTTAAGATCAATATAAAGAAACATCTTGTAGGGGGATTAATAGGTTGGTTAACAGGGGCTATGGGCGATCTTCCCATTCAGGTACCACAAAGCTTTGATGTTAAGGGGGTATTGCACCTTGGTCTGCAGATCATGGGCGTGACTTGGGACAATATTCGGCAAAAACTGGTAAAAAGAGTAGGGGAACCATTGGTAAAAGCAGCAGAAACGGGGGTTAGCATTGTAAAAACATTGATTGCGCAAGGACCAATGGGGCTTTGGGAAATGTTAAAAGAAAAGGCAGCAGAGATCAAGCAAACCATTATGGGGGGTATTCGCAATTGGGTAATTACCCAATTGGTAAAACAAGGGATCATAAAAATACTCAGCTTTTTAAACCCTGCCGGGGCATTGGTGCAAGCCGCACTGGCAATATACAATGGGGTAATGTTTTTTGTAGAAAACTGGCAGCGGATTTCTGATTTTGTAAACTCCATATTTACCTCTATAGGAAAAATAGCTTCGGGCAATATTGCAGAAGCAGCAGCCTTTATCGAGAGAGCGATGGCACAGGGCATTCCTGTAATCCTGAGTTTTGTGGCCCGCTTGCTTAATATAGGGGCTATTGGCAAAGCCATTAAAAAGATCATCCAAAAGATTAGAAAACCTATCGATAAAGTGATTAGCAAGGTAATTGATTTTATAGCTGCACAAGTCAAAAAGTTGTTTGGAAGAGGTAAGAAAAAGAAAGATGGAAAATATACGCAAAAGGATCGTAATCAGGCTAAAAAAGCAATCCCTTCAATAGAAAAACGAATTGCTAAAGATGGTAAGGTATCTGAAGAAGAAGCTAAAAAAACAGCAAGTAATGTTAAGAAAAAACATCCTGTAGTCAAGTCTGTAACACCAATATTAAAAAATAAAACCTATAATTATAATGTAGTATTCAGACAAGTAGATGAAGTGAAAACGCCATTACCAGCTGAAGAAGATATAGAGCCTAAGCTTAATTTGGTTACACTTAGCAAACCGTTTAAGGCTAAGGATAAAAAAGCGTATGATAAAAAATTGACAACAACCAAAGCCGAGTTTCGCAGGCAAATAGGATTACAGGAACAGTCATTGAATAATTTGAAAATAGATAAATGGGAAAAGAATTTGAAGAGGTTTGAGGATGATGGGAGAACAGAGACTGCAAGCGCATCAAGAGATAGAGCTATTCAAATTCAAAAAGAAAAAGAAAAGATTATAAAACAATGGAGAGACAATAATCCAGATAAAACAATTAGAGAGGCTATAAGTTTTGTAGAAGAATTATTTGAAAGGCGACCTGGAGATAAATCATATCCTTTTAAACATAAATCGAAAGAATACAATGGAATAAGATATGTTAATGAGGCTTATGGAAAATCTATTTTGCATGGTGCCGATCAAATTATAGGTGGGGGATCAGAAACCCATGGGTTGGGAGGTTCTAGAGAAAATTTCTCAATCGGTGCGCAATGGAAACAGGGAAAGAGAGCAGAAATATTAATAACTCAGGTAAGAAATGAAGCAAAGAAATCAATTTATAAAAACAAACCTGTTAAAGTTGAAGACCATAAGTTAAATGTTAAATTACCAGTAATAGATGCTTAATTATGAATGAAAATCCTTTTTACCTATTTCATGAATCCTATTTACCTAATAAGGAATTTATACCTTTTGATATAATAAAATATGAAAAATATATATCAAAAGCGCCAGAAGATTTGGTGACAGAATGGAAAGAGTTTGGTTTCCGTGGGTATAATAATGGTTTGATTTGGACTTGTGATCCAAATGAATCAATACTTTCATATGAAGATTGGCCACCACTGGATGGTTCAGGGTTCGAAATAATGCGTACTGCATTTGGTGATGTTTGCACACTGCAAAACAATGAGTTTTTATGGTTGAATATTTACAGTGGTCGTACTACAAATTTTGACCCAGATCCAGACATTCATTTTAATTATACACTTATTAATAAAGATTTTAGAACTGATTTTTTAATGGAAAAATTATTTAAAACTGCCTTAAAAAAACTTGGGCCATTATCTGTTGATGAATGTTATGGATTTGCACCAATTCCTGCTTTAGGAGGGGCAATGAAAAAAGAATATTTAATCAAGATTAAAATGAGAGAGTATATTTCTATTCTATCTCAAACGTGATAAAAATCTATATAGCAAAGAGTTTTAGTGAAATGAACAAAAAATGAAAATAAGGTATAATAAAAGTACCACTTAGCAAAGTCAAATTCAGGCAAAGCAGCAACCGTTTTCTGCAAGAAGAGATGTTAAACAATTAAGAAAAGATTCATTGCCCCATTGGGAAAAATTAAAGACATCATATAGCGATAAAAAAACAGAAATAGATAATGAGTAACGAGGATATATTAAATGAAATAAGGAGGCAAGTAGAAATGAATACCGATTCTGTTTGGATCTATAACCTGGATTTGTCTGAGGTGGATATTACAGAAGAAATTCTGGGTGGCAGGGATGCAGATTCTTCTGAACTGAAATTTGATTCTTGTAACTTAAATGAAATCCCTGAAGTGGTTTTTTATAAAACAGGGCTGAACTCCCTTAACCTAATCAATAATAATATTAAGAATATACCCAAAGAAATTAGTAAGCTAAAATATTTATCTCGTTTATCTTTTGAAGAAAATCAATTGACCGAAATTCCTGAATTTTTATGCCAACTGAAAAATTTAACAATTTTAGATTTTAGGGAAAATAATATCACAAAAATTCCATCTTGTTTAAAAAACAATAAGGGACTCATAGGATTATCTCTTTCTAATAACCCTATAAAAACTGTTCCAGAATGGATTGGAGAATTGACTAGCCTTGAAGACTTAGGTATGAGTGGTCTTTTTAGAGGAGATTTACCAGATTGGCTTTTTAAACTTCATAAATTAGAAGAACTTGTAATTAGCAATTGTAGTTTAATGGCATTACCTAATTCTTTTGAAGTATTAAAAAACTTAAATGCTCTTTCATTATCCAACAATCCTTTTAAGAAGTTTCCGGAACAAATTTTTAAACTCAATAAATTAGAAGAATTGTTTTTAAATGATACGGGCCTGGATAGGTTGCCCAAAGAATTGTTGGAAATGCATAACCTTAATTATATTGAATTTTCAGGTAATGGTTGGACCGGGATTCCTGAGTTTTGGAAAAACCAGGATAAAATTACTATAGAGATATAAGTCTATTGCTATGGTTTATTGCAAAGCAGATCATGTAGGTTATTTTAATTAAAAACAAAGTATGAGGCCACAATTGCATATTAATGTATTTGGAAAAAGAATCAGCCCGCTCCGCAAAGTTTCCTGACTCCCGCTCCGCAAAGTCGCCCGCTCCGCAAAGTCTCCTGACTTCGAGGAATACAGCAACAAGTGCAACAGGGTAAATAAAAGAATAGTATATGCAAAAGATAAAATGATTTAAAAAACAACTAACAGATAATTGAAAACCGCAGAAACACATAAAAGCACCACTTCGCAAAGTCAAATTCAGGCAAAGCGGCAACCTTTCTTTAAAAAAGAAGGGGAAGGAAGCTTTTTTTCAAAATCTGCAGAAAAAACAACCCCATTTTTTAATAAAAACACACCCTCTGTTAAAGGGGAACAGGGAGGTATACAGCCCAAACTAACCATAGGCAAACCAAATGACAAGTACGAAGTCGAGGCTGATGCCATGGCAGATAAAGTAGTACAAAGATTAAGCGATCCAAAAAGCAATTCCCCTTTAGAAGGGGGTAAGGGGGATGTTTCTCAGACTTTTTCTCCTCCGATCCAAACCAAATGCGCTACCTGCGAAGAAAAAGAAAAACTACAAAAAAAGGAAGACGACGAAGTATCAGAAAGTGATAGCGAAGTACAGCGCAAACCCATTTTTGAAAGCAATGCAGAACAACCTGAAGCAAATGTACAAACAAAGCTACTAAACTCCCCTTTAGAAGGGGGCAAGGGGGATGTTTTCAATTATTCAGGTCAGGGGGCTGTACAAACCAAATGTGCTACCTGTCAACAAGAAGAAAAACTACAGAAAAAAGAAGAAGATTTATCTGAAAGCGAAGATGAGGTTCAGACAAAAGTAGGAACAGGAGATAATGCAGAGCTTCCGGAAGATCAAAATGTACAAGCAAAATCCAATAGCCCACAAAGTACAGCCACACCAGATCTGCAAAGCCGATTAAACTCCAGTAAAGGAGGGGGCAGTCCATTACCGTCAGATATAAAATCTTCTATGGGATCTGCCTTTGAAGCAGATTTTAGTGGAGTTAGAGTACATACGGGTAGTGATTCAGTACAGATGAATAAAGAACTGGGTGCACAAGCATTTACCCATGGTAATGATATTCATTTTAATCAAGGAAAATACGATACCAATTCCAGTTCTGGGAAACACCTGTTAGCACATGAGTTGACGCATACCGTGCAGCAGGGAGCTAGCGGAAAAAGTATACAGAAAAAACCAGAAGATTATCTTCATACAGAAGATGGAAATCAATCTATGGATGGGATTAATGAGGAAGTAACAGATGAATTAGGAGAAGAAAAGAATATCAGAAACCCCCAAATTAGCGATGAAGAAAGATCAGAATCTCGTCCATCGGTAAGTGAAAAAGGAGATGGTGTGGATGAAGGTGCTTTGCGAGAAAGTGCAAAACCAGCAGTTGACAGAAAAGAAGAAACCCAACCACAAATTCAAGAATCGTTAGAAAAAGTAAATGAAGAGCTGAACGAAACCCAGGAAGAACCGGTTTCCGAAGAAGAAAGTATAAATGGTGAGGTAGAAAACCTTTCTCCAAAAGAACAAGCCATTGTTAAAGCACGTATAGCCTATCAGAAAGCAAAGAGAAGTCCAAAAAGACAAACTCCTAAATCCGTTAGGATTCCAGAATTCAAAAAACCCAAAGATGCACAGGGTAACGAAGTTCAAGGTAACCCCAAAGCCGAGGCAAAACTTATAGAACAAACTGTAAAGATTGAGGTGTTAAGACAACAAGCAGCACAATTAAAAGAAGGAGCTGATCAAGAACGCATTAATGCAGCACAGATAGAAGGAGATTTGCAAATGATGTATTATGGAGTGTATACATCTGATGAGGTCGTTGACAAAGCTACTCAACATAACGAGATAAGAAAAGAAGGAGTTGAGCAATCCAAAGGACATCTTACCGAATCTCAAGAAAGGGTTAGGCAGGTTCAAGAAGGTTTACCAGAAGTTTTAAAGAATGCAACAGAAGGACGCCAAGAATCCGAACCTATGGCAGACAGTGCAAGAGAACGTAAGCAAGCCAATGACAATATCAATGCTCAGGATGAAGATGCAAGACAAGAAGCAGAAGAAAGAGGAGGAGAATTAGAAAGCTCAAATAATGATGCTCAAAATATAGATGATGCAATAGAGCAAACGCATCAGCGAGCAACTACGATGACCGAGCAAGTTGTAGTTGCCGTAGAACAAAATACAGAATCCGAAGCAGAAATAACCGCTATGGATTTAGTGTTGTTAGATATAGACAATAAGCTGGGGCAAACCACAGCGCAAAATGAAACTGCAAAATCATCTCTGGCAATTCATGATAATACATCACAAACCCACGAGAAAAAAGCAAATCAATTAGATGCCGCAGCAGATGCAAAATTAAAACGATCCGATGAGCTAGAACAAAATATACATACTGTCTATGATGAATATCATAATAAAATGGCAAGTATCCAACCAGATCCAGCCAATTCAATAGTACAGGCAAAACTAGAATCAGGAGTTCCAAACATTCAATTACAACCAGATAGTAATCCACCTGTTTCACCCGAGCAGCAACAACAAGAACAAACCAATAACTGGTTTGCCGAGCGGGTTGAACAAATGGATAGAGAGGTGATGACCGAATTTGACGAAATGAATTTCTTAGAAAAAGGTTTGTTTGGATTGATAAGGACTTTTCTGGATATTGGTGCTAGTTTGTCTCGGGTCAATTGGGGAGCCTTTACAGAAGAATTATTATTGTCATTAGTAGATCCTGTATTTTTAGTAGAATCTATGGGACAACTTTTCAATGCTGTTATAAATCCACAGCATAGAGAAAATGAAGACCCTCTTACATATTTATTACGAGAAGCAGCAGGATTGGTTACGGCCATTGCCATTACTTTTGGCACCATAGCAGGGTTGTGTTTAATAGGTATGGGAGTACTGGCTGTTATAAATTTTTGGTTTCCGCCAACTTTGCTTTGGTCTCCCCCAATTTATGCAGAGTTGGGAGCATTAATGTCCTGGTCGGGAGCTATGCTTTGGGCTACAACCAAAATAGCCTTGGTTTTACATGCCTTGGTATTTATTGGTGATTTGATGGCAACAGCATTTTCATCATCAGCACAACAGTTGATAGACAACTCTAAGCAAATGCGTACCGATGTAGACGCAGCAGCTTTCCCAATTATAACAGCGGGGACATTTGGATTGTTTGAAATATTGGCTGCAGCAGGAAGGCGACTGGGTATCATTCGCCCTAGAACAGGAACTTCAGAAGCGCCAAGAACAGCCGAAGAAGCCAGACCTACAGAAGAAGTGCGTACGGATGAACCCAGTCAAACAACAGAACCTACAGAAGCCCCAACCGATGCTCCCGAACAACCTGTTAGAGATGGCGAATCTAACAATACAGCAGAAAATTTGGGAGATGATGCAAATCGACCAAATGTAGAAGGAACTAATACTGTGGATGGTTTAGAGGTAAAAAGTGAATTTAGAGGGGATGATGGGCATACAAGAAAAGTGCTGGAAGATGGTCAATTTGCACGATGTACGATTTGTACCCGATGCAGGGAACGTTTTCCAAATCAGTTACAAAACCCTACTTTATTAGGCTATCTTGAGCAACTAGAAGCTAGGTTCAGAGCAAATCCACATGATGTTACTGTCCAGAGAGATAGTTTGGCTTTTGAAAGAGATTTAGATGCAGTTCGAAGTGGGAGAGAAAGTATAGATACCGTTGCAGAAAGATATGGTTCTACAGCTGGAGATGAGGCTATGGCTGCATCGGGGGCTATTGAAATTCCTTCTAGTTGGGATGTCTTTATGGCAAATTTACACGATGTATTTAGAAGACGCTTGTTTCGATTTAGAGGGACTAATGATTTAAGACCTACTCCCGATTTTCAGGGAGGAGAAGGCGCTCTGTTTTTATCAGAAAGAAATCCCATGAGAACTCTAAAAAGATGGTATGAATCACAAATGAGTCGAATAGTAAGATCTGTGAATAGACTTAGAGCAGCTAGAAATGCTGTTAACTCAAGTGAGAATCTCAGTAGTAGAATGGAGGTTGTTCAGGTATATGAACAAGGGGGGGATTGGATAGTGAGAGATTTTGACCGATCTACCGTTCCGCTTTCTAGTGCGATCCGAAGCGATCGCATTGCAGCTAGAATTTTGGCAGAAGTAAGAGAAATTTTGACTCAAATGACTGATGATATAAGATCAGGAGCTAGACGCAGAAGGATTGAGGCTCATGAAGCAGGACAAAGAGACTTTGGAACAGAAAGTTTTTATACACCTGAAGAAAGTTCTAATTTGGCAGCGATTCGTGATATACAATCAAAAATTAGAGGAGAAACGGTGAGTGATAATTTACATTGGTCTGATTCAAAAGGAAAAATTATTATTATTGATATGGAATAATAAAATGTTTATGAAGGATTTTAATAAAATTAATAAGGAAAATAACTTACAAAGAATTTTAAATGGATTTAAAGGAGCTTTGTATATAACCAAAGACACTTCTCATCAAAATACTTTGTTGATCAGGCATTTTGATGGAAATATATCTAAGGATTTTATACCAGAAATGGTGGAGTTGACTAAAGAAGTAGGTAAATGGTTCAAAAAGTATTTTGAAGACCAAATACAAGTAGTTCAGTTTATAGAGTACGGAGATGATTATACGATCAGAAAATATTTTTTGTATCAAACATCTCTTGCTTATATCGCAAATTTCCATAATAAAATGAAAACACCAAAGAGTTTAAAAAACATAAGAAATAGGATTCAAGAACTTTTAAAAGTTGAGAAAACTCAAAAGGTGGTAAAAAATATCATTACTAAAAGTTTTTTACAACCCGCAACAAAATCAGTATATGATATGGAAACAGATGCATATCGTATTGTGGAAATATCAGTCAATGAAAACGATTTGAAAGAATGGAGGTTAGCTAAGAATAGTATAAGTGAAAAGAATATTGAATAATATATCGTTCTCTCAGGTTTGTAACTAGCAGATACCATTTTACCCGCAAGGAAGCTGCTCAACATACCGATGATCGATAAAAATAGAGTGGGGAACACGTTTTTATACGCGCGCCCGATGTTAGGGATGCCGATGGTCGATAAAAACACCCCGTGGAAGACCAAATGTAGGACGGGGCAGAGGTTGGGTATACCGCGGGTCGATAAAAACATTGCGCGCCCGTATAAATGTAGGAAGCGGAAAGGGTTTTGTAGTCCGCGGGAGGCTATACCTATACCGCGGGTCGATAGTAAACTAGCACGCCCGATACTTTTGTAGGAAAAGAATGGCAGAATACCAAGTAGGAGAGAAGATTTTTTAAAAGAATCAATAGAATAGAGACCCCATAACAAAAAATAAAAATGAGTTCATAATAAATTAGTATATAAAACTTAAAACCAATGGCAACAAACGATAATTATACACCCAGTAAAGCCCACCAATGGAACCGATTAACCTGCGATGCTATTCATTATGTTGGGATGCCTCCTACCATTGGCTCCAGAGCATTAGCAATGGTGCATACCGCCATGTATGATGCATGGACCAATTATAACGACGGGGGCTGTGAGGTAAGTACCACTACTGGTAGCCGTTTTAAACAACCAGATGCAGACTGTACCTCCAAAAACAGGGAAACAGCATACAGCCATGCAGCATATACCGTATTGCAAGAGTTATTTTGGCTGCAATTACCACCCGAAAAGAAAAATATATTTCGGGATTTTATGTGTGATTGTGGTTTTGATCCCGACGACAAAAACCTCGAACCCAATAATGCACCGGGATTAGGAAACTTATCTGCAAAGCTAATCATAGAATGCAGGGCAGGAGACAAGTCAAACCAATATGCCACTTTAGAAGAAGGCAGGTATGCCGATTTTACCAATTACTGCCCGGTAAACCCGCCAGTACCGCAACCTTTAAAATACGAAGACCGATGGCAACCACAATTGGTCAATCATACCCCCCAGGTATTTCTTACGGCACATTGGGGACTGGTAAAACCTTTTGCGTTATCCTGGCAAGGAGAGTATAGACCATCATCCCCCGCAGATTGTGGCGACAGGGAGTATAAAAAACAAGCAGATATGGTGCTGGAATACAGTGCAAACCTAACCGATGAGCAAAAAATGATTGCCGAAATGTGGGCAGGTATGCACGAAGATAAATTTGTAGACTCCCCAAAAGACGGACCAAACCGAACCGCTACCCCGCCAGAGCAATGTTGCAGACAAGCCAGATACCTGTCCAGAATGTATGGATATAAAAATGCATTTGATATAAAAATGTTCTTTGCACTTAGCAATGCTTTGTTGGATGCAGGTATTGCAGCATGGGATTGTAAAGAGTATTATGATTATGTACGACCAATATCTGCAATACAACATATATACAGAGGAAAAAGTATAGAAGCATGGGGAGGCCCATGCGAAGGAACAAAAACCATCGAAGGCGAAAACTGGATACCATATATCCCAACACCGCCTTTTGCAGAATATGTATCAGGACACAGCACATTTAGCGCAGCAGCAGAAGAAGTATTGTCTAATTTTTGTAATGGCGGTAAATATGGAGAATGTATTACCATACCCAAAGGAGGGTCTAAAATCGAACCGGGCTGTACCCCGTCAGAAGATATTACTCTGGATTGGAAAATGCTAAAAGATGCAGCCAATGAAGCAGGAATCTCCAGATTGTATGGAGGAATTCATTTTCAGGACGGAGACCTCGAAGGACGCAAATTAGGTGCTAAAGTAGGATGTAAAGTATGGGATAAAGTCTGTGACTACTTTAATGGAGAACTTGGATAAGGTTTTATGTGCTAAAATTTGTCACTTCAACAATAATTTGTTATCCCATTGAAAAACGGGACAGGAATCCAAAATCCAGACCTCTGCTATAATAGTATGTTTGCAAAAAAAAATGTTAAGCTATTAAAAAACAAGAATTTAAATGATTAAATTGTAGGTATAAATAATAAAAAAATCCCATTTGGGATTAGGGGCTTATGAAAGTAATATCGATAGCAAATTTTAAAGGAGGAGTTGGTAAAACCACTACAGCAATTAACCTTGCTGCTGGATTAAAAAAGAAAGGCAAAAAAGTGTTATTGATTGATGTAGATCCTCAGGCAAATCTTACCCAATCATTGGGAATTATAGAAGAGATAGAAGATTCTATTTATAAGGTATTACGAAAAGAAGCTTTTGGAGAGAACACTAAACTTACAGATGTATTGATTACTGCATCAGGTCTGGATTTGATTCCTTCTTCTCTGGATTTGGCAGGAGCAGAATTAGAATTAGCAAGTGTATATGGTAGAGAGCAGATACTTTCGCAATTAATCAAACCCTTAAAGGAGTATGATTTTGTATTTATAGATTGCCCCCCTTCTATGGGTATGTTGACTATCAATGCACTGGTAAGCAGTGATTATGTGTTGATACCATTGCAAGCAGAATTTTTACCATTAAAAGGAGTGCGAAGCTTTTTAAAACATTTTGAATTAGTAAAAAAATTAAATAAAAAGATTAAGCTATTAGGGTTTGTACTCACTAAGTATGATACCCGAAAAAAAATGAACCAACAAATCAAAGAAGACCTGGAGAAGGAGTTTTCTGAAGATTTAGTGTTTACAACCCATATCCGAAGCAATATAGCACTGGCAAATGCTCAGGAAAAAGGAGAAGATATCTTTTCTTACGATAAAAACTCTAATGGAGCAAAGGATTATAAAGAACTTGCTCGGGAGTTTTTATCTAAGTTTAAATGATATAAGTTCTTCTTTTTAGGTTAAGGTCTATAAATTAAGAATTTAGTAATTGATTTTGATTTGTATAAGAATGAAAAACATGATTGAAAAACAGCATTCTGAGCTTGTCATTCCGGTGTATGCCGGAATCCAGAATTGCAGGACAAGATATTGTTTTCATTTAAATAGAGATTATAGAGCATAGTAGAGTTAAAAACAGCATTCTGAGCTTGTCATTCCGGCGTATGCCGGAATCCATGGTAGAGAGTAGGCAAGATTTTAAAATAAAAGGTTTGTACATAACGTAGAATTAAAAACAACTAACCATGAAAAGTGTATTTACCAGTCGGCGCAACAAGAATCCACATACTAATGAAGGGAAAGAAAGAAAGGAAACCCCTTTTTTTGCTAGAGAAAGTAAAACCCCATTTTTTAATGTAGCAAATGGGGGTGCAGTACAAGCTAAATTAACAGTAGGACAACCCGGGGACAAGTACGAAAAAGAAGCAGATCACATGGCAGATGCTGTGGTAAACAACTCCTCAAAACCAGCTATACAAAATAAAGAAATAAGCAGTATACAGCGAGAATCTTTGGCTACCCCACAAGAAGATGAAAAACTGGGCACGGCAGAGCAGCGGGTAGAAGAAGACAAACTGGTACAGGAAAAACCCGAAATTCAAAAAATGGAAGCTCCCGAAGAAGAAATGGTAAGTAAGATGGAAGGGGAAGAGGAGGAAATCCAAAAAATGGAAGCCCCCGAAGAAGAAGAGGAAACTGTTCAGAAAAAGGAGGAAGAAGAAGAAATTCAAAAAAAAGGAGAAAAGGAAGAGGAAGAAACAGTGCAAACCAAAAGTAATACAGGTAGTAATCAAAAAGCCAGTGCTGGATTATCGAATACAATTAAAAGCAAAGCAGGTACAGGCAAAAAAATGTCCCCACCAATCAAATCCGAAATGGAATCCGGTTTTGGCAGGGATTTTAGTACAGTAAATATTCATACCGATCAGGATGCCGTTACCATGAATAAGGAATTAGGTGCACAAGCCTTTACCCATGGCAAGGATATATACTTTAACTCAGGAAAATACAATCCAGATACCACACAAGGAAAACGACTACTGGCACATGAGCTAACCCATGTGGTGCAGCAAAAAGGACTGGATGAGAAAATACAACGAAGTTGTACACCAGCAGAAGTAACAGCGCTAAATACCGAAATGCATAGTTATTGCGACCAGCCAAGAAGATGTAATATGCAAACAGATACTTGCGCTACATCTACGGCAAAGGTCGCTGCAGGTAATGGTTGTGTGAGCTTAAGGACATTAATACAACAAAAATGTTTTAGGCCAGGAGATCCAGGATATCATACCCATATGCAGCAAATAGCACAGGCAAGTGCAGCTTTAAAAAACTGCCACGGAGTTCAGAGTGCAAAATGTAATGAAGAGGATCAAGAACCCAGAACAGATCCTTATACGGTACCCGAATCAACTTTTGAAAAAATAAAAAATTTTGCTCGAAGAGTCATAGAGTCTGGTCTTGATGCAGAAGCAGCAGCAGAAGAATTTTTGAGAGATAATCCGGGTATTGCATGGACGATTATCGGGCTTGGTGTAGTAGGGATTATTGTTCTTTTGGCAGATGATTTAACTCTCGCAGGTATTGCTGACGATGTTTTAATACCTGTAATCGCTACCTTAATTAGAGTTTCTTGGAGATTCGCATTTTAATTACAGTAATAAAAAAACCATGAACAAAGAAACCCTCATAGAGCATATTTCAAAGTATTTTAAAACAAATGGATATAATATAAAAAACCTAATCCATAAAGAAAGTATTGGCTCGTATGAAGCAAAACAGATAGAAGAGTCCTTTATTCATAAAACATGGAAAGAAATAGATATAAAATTATTGATAGCCAATAAATCTGCTTTAGGGTTTTTGTCGAATGAGGGATTTATCTATTTTCTTCCGGCGTATATGAAACTTCTAATTTTAGAATTTGAAGCTGCAGATGTTATTGTGGATGATCTGTTAGATAAATTATTACTTCCTACAGAAGCAGATATACAACTTCAATATATAGAATATAAAATGGAAGAAAATAGGATAGCAGATTTAGATGATTTTTATCATAAGGAAATAAAAAGAACAGAGGATAAAATACATAATTTTATTAGTATGACAACATTATTGAACCAGGAACAATCCAAAACAGTATTACTTTTTTTGATGTACATAAAAGACACCTATTCTGGTTTTTTTGCAGATGACATATTAGATAAGGTAATTAATAGATTTTGGTTTCAGTTTAAATAGAAGTTATTGAAAATAAGAGAACTAAAAACAGCATTCTGAGCTTGTCATTCTGGCGTATGCCAGAATCCATGGTAGAGAGTAGGCAAGATTTTAGAATAAAGGGTTTGTACATAATGTAGAATTAAAAACAGTTCACCATGAAAAGTGTATTTACTAGTCGGCGCAACAAGGATCCGCATACCAATGAAGGAAAAGAAAGAAAGGAAGCCCCTTTTTTTGCCAGGGAAAGTAAAACCCCATTTTTTAACGTAGCAAACGGGGGTGCAGTACAAGCTAAATTAACAGTAGGACAACCCGGGGACAAATACGAAAAAGAAGCAGATCACATGGCAGATGCTGTGGTAAATAACACTTCAAAACCAGCTATACAAAATAAAGAAATAAGCAGTATACAGCGGGAATCCTTGGCTACCCCGCAAGAAGACGAAAAACTGGGCACGGCAGAGCAACGGGTAGAAGAGGACAAACTGGTACAGGAAAAACCCGAAATCCAAAAAATGGAAGCCCCCGAGGAGGAAATGGTAAGTAAGATGGAAGGAGAAGAGGAGGAAATCCAAAAAATGGAAGCCCCCGAGGAGGAAATGGTAAGTAAGATGGAAGGAGAAGAGGAGGAAATCCAAAAAATGGAAGCTTCCGAAGAGGAAAAACTAAATAAGAAGGAAGAAGAAGAAACAGTACAAACTAAAAACGAATCCGCAACCCAAACCGCAAGCACGGGATTATCGAGCAAGATTAAAAGCAAAGCAGGTACAGGCAAAAAAATGCCTCCACAGATTAAAGCCGAAATGGAATCTGGTTTTGGCAGGGATTTTAGTGATGTTACTGTTCATACCGATCAGGATGCTATTGGCATGAACAAGCAATTGGGGGCACAAGCATTTACCCATGGTATGGATATATACTTTAACTCAGGAAAATACAATCCCGATACCACACAAGGAAAACGACTACTGGCGCATGAATTAACTCATGTAGTACAACAGAGTAAGGATAACGAAAAGCCAAATATACAACGACACATGCAAAATGTATATCCTTGGGATGGAATTATATCCGCTCGATGGAGTGCTACATTGAGGACTGGTCCAAGTATGGGAGGTTTTTTGGCAAACATTCCTTCAGGGACAAGGATTACAGTGATTGGCAGTACAAATAATTGGCTTAATGTAAGAGTGTTTCATAATAACATACAAAAAACAGGGTACATTTACCATAACTTGGTGTCTCTGGTGACAAGTGACATCGTAGTAGATGAAATGAATAGCTTAGTAGGTCAGGAATCTGCTTGGTATCCTTCAGGAGGAACAAGTGGAGTTGGAGATACATCAGGAAATGATTTTGCAGATTGGGCTAGTGCTAGTAGCGAGTCTACAGCTCCTGTAGTTGCTAGATCAACCACTATTAACTGCTGGGAGATGGTATTGTTATCCGCATATAGAACGGGTGCAATAACCTGGAACTTTATTCATGATCTTTATATCAACCAACCCATGTCTAATTGGCCAAGTGTGTTGACTACCAGTAGATCTGGATATACGTTTGGAGACCCTATTCCACGTGGAAAGATTGTTTTTTTTAATGGTATTAACCATGTTGCACTATCAACGGGTAACAATGATGATGTATTGACTTTTTGGCCACCCCCGGATTTTACAAGATATACTAGAGGTACGGTAGATGAGGTAAAAATAAGAACTGCATCTTCATTAATAAATGCAATGGGCGGCATTAGGAGAGTTGTTGTTGAAATTGGAGATCCAGTTTGGTAGATCGTAAAATCGTAAATAAAATAATTATTTATGTGTAATAAAATAGTAATCATGGCATTAATTATTGTTTTTAATTCTTGTCAAAATTCAAAAAAAATGAAATCACAAAAGGAAGATATAATCTGTACTATAAAAATTTTATCTAAATCAATGAACGGATATGGGACTATCTATGATTGTAAAATTATAGATGTTATAAAAGGAGAATTACCAGATAAAACTATTTCTATGACTATTTTAGAATCTAGTTTTAAAAAGTATAAGTTTTTAGATGAAAAACCACCTTCTACAATATATTATATCACCTTTCTTAAAAATAATGAAAAAGAACCCTATCCAGTAATGCCGATAGATGGTTTTGTAGATTCTAACGGGACCTCATGGGTAATTTCTGAAATGAAAATAGAATAGTATCTAATTTAATACCAGTAAAAAGTTTGATAAAACATCCTCAAAAAAATACATTTATATAAAATAAACAATAGGATTATATAAATTCATGAAAATAACAAAAAATCAGATTAAAAATACTTGCATAGTACTAACATCAGGTGTTTGTTTATGTACAATTATAATGGTCATTTTTGAATTTTTTTATGGAAGCGGTAACCACGGGATGCTATTTGGTAGTTGGATTGATAGAATGCTGTTTCAATACCCGGGGTGGATTGCTTTGTTGTTTTCAACTCCTATGGTAGTTCCTTTTGCAGTTCATCAGAACCGTAAAAATTTGAAATTACTCCTACTAGGGATTCTTTCATTTTTTTTGTTATTCAAGAGTTTTGTCTTTCTTACAGATTGATTTAGAGTTGTTAATAAAGGTGGGTATAACATATTTTGAAATTAAATAAATATAATAACGAGGCATAAAAAGACCAATAATAAATGAATTTTACTGAATTTGAGTACTTTAAAGATATTATCCAAAATCGTTTAGACGATTATTTTAGTGAAGAAGCTAATGCCCAACAAATAAAAACACCATCTTTTAAAGATTGGGGATTATTTGTTCCCGAAATGTGTATAGAAGCAGGGTTGAGTGAGGAAGAAAAAATAGTATTACTTCTGGCATTATGCCCGCATGTACACAGCAACTTATTAGACAGTATTATACAGGATAGATTATCAACTACAGGAGATTTTCCGCAATTGGGAGGAGTACGAGGTAAAAACTACAGAGGTTTTTTGCCTACTGGCGAAACAGCTTTGTTTATAACTGCGGGAGAGGATATAGAAAAAAGAAAAGAAATCCAAAGTTTTTTTGATCCGGATCATTTTTTTGCAAAGCACCGTATTTTGTGGCTGGAAGAACCAGTTGCCGGTGAACCTAGAATGAGCGGTAAAATTGTGTTTTCGCAAGAATATGTAGAGCTTTTTACTATAGGAAAAGTAAGCAAACCAGAGTTTAGTATGAAATTTCCTGCCCAAATTCTGGAAACAGAAATGAAATGGGAAGATTTAGTACTAAGTACAGAAACTAACCAACAAATTCAGGAATTACAAACTTGGATTACGCATGGAGATACCTTATTACATGACTGGGGAATGCATAAAAAATTGAAACCAGGATATAGAGCTTTATTTCACGGTCCCCCGGGTACAGGAAAAACCTTAACTGCAAGTTTATTGGGCAAATACACAGGCAAAGACGTATATAAAATTGATTTGTCTATGGTAGTATCCAAGTTTATCGGAGAAACCGAAAAAAACCTGGCCAATTTACTTGCTAAAGCAGAAAAAACAGAAAATATCTTATTTTTTGACGAAGCAGATGCATTATTCGGTAAACGTACCAATGTTAGAGATGCACATGATAAATACGCTAATCAGGAAGTATCTTACTTATTACAAAGGATAGAAAGCTATAAAGGATTGGTAATCCTTGCATCTAATTTTAAAAGCAATATAGACGATGCCTTTGTAAGACGTTTTCAATCCATAATTCATTTTCCTCTTCCAAAAGCGCAAGAACGATTGCTGCTTTGGGAAAAAGCATTTCCGTCAAAAGTTAGATTACAGCAAGATGTAGATCTTACCAATATTGCACAACGATACGAATTATCGGGAGCCGAAATCATGAATATTGTTCAGTATGCATGTTTATGTGCTTTGGGAGACAACAAAAAAACAATATACCAATCCTATATCATAAACGGAATCCAAAGAGAATTTCAAAAAGGAGGAAGAGTAATGCGATAAAAATAGATCCTTTAAAATAAAAGCAGAAGAAAAGTATACCCAGTATACAGGGGTTGATTTTAACGGAAAAAAGTGATGTATATAGTTGCCTGACAAAGTACTTTCGAAAAGTGAATTTATAGTTAGAAACGAAAGAACACAAATGAAAATATACATACAGATATGTTTGGTTATATTTCTTATTTCCTGCTCGGGTAAAAAGCAGATAAAAGGCATACAGGTTAATAAAAAACCAGAAGTAAATACAACAAAAAAGGCTCAGGTAATCCCAAGCAATAAAACAGACTATACCAATTTTATACCAAAAGGATATACGATAGTCGATCAAAATATTGTGTTTGGGGATTTTAACGGAGACAGTTTTAAGGACTTTGTTGCAATTATTGCAGATGGAGATTTAAATGATCTGGATGATGACAACTACCCCGGGGATGTTAGGATTGTGATATACGAAGGAACTAAGGAGGAGACTTACATAAAAAATGCCCAAAGCGGTAACATGACCTACGCATTTATATATGAAGAAGGAGATCATATAAAAATAACAAAATCTAATATTATTAGTATTACCCACCAATCAATGCGATCTGACTATGAATTAAAATTCAGGTTTGAACCCGGTTATAATACCTATATGTTGATAGGCGCAGAATATTCTAATTATGGCAATGCTTATCTGGAAGGGGCAGGGGAGTTTAGTACAAACTATTTAAACAAAACCAGAACCATAAAAAGAAGGGCTTTTAATCCCGATAAAGAAACCGTAATCTATCTTCCTGAAGAAAAAATAAAGCTAAAAGAAGACATACGGGCAATACATCAGGTAGACGGAAACAACATTGATGCCCTTGTTTGTTGTGGGTGAAAGTGGGGTAGGCACTATTCCATAAAGTATTGTAATACTATAGCTAAATTAATATGAAATGGCATAAAAGATTTATAAAGGAAAAAATCGAAGTTCTACTAGAAAGAAATAGTGTCTGTTGATTTAGCCCTTATGGGTGCAGCATTTACCAATGGTGTATACCGTATTTTCTTTCATCTTCTTTACTTAAGGGTATCCTACATAATTTCCATTCATTCAAATGAAAATCCCACTGGTTGATTGCTACTATATGACTTGAGTTATTTTCTTTTTTGATGATTGCATCTATACCTAAATCAGATTCTATATTTACAGATATGTAGGAGTATAATTTAAAATTCTCAATCCAACCATATCTATTCAATAAATCCTCATCATCTATTAATG